>CAZDYR010000001.1:0-9630 GCA_964509625.1 uncultured Smithella sp.
ATTTATTATATATTTTTTCATTTACGACCGGAATACCAAAGTTTTGCAGAACTTGCTTCGCCTCTGCTTCCGTTAACGCGGATCTTCTTTCCTTGACGGCTTTTCCTATAATTTCAATATGTTTCATATATTTGCTCCTGTCTTTTTCTCTTGACGTATCCTTTATATATTATAACATGCCCAAAGCAATACCCGGGAAATGATCGCCTGACAAGCTGACCGTTCCCCGCTTACAATGGAGAATATTATGCCTGATGATTCTGTAAAGCAAGTTATGATTGACAACCGCGTAATCGGCCTCATTGGTTTGGAAAATGCGATAGCCAAAGCAAAGACCGATTTTGCCGGGAAAAGCGATTCGGATATTTCCGATTATTTGATTCAGGCAGTCTCCAGCAAAAATTACATACCTGATGAAGCCAGAGATGTTTACGCTAAAGCGCTTTTGCGCGAGTACAAAGTCGCGCAGAATCTTCCCGTCGAACCCGCACCTGTAAGCGGTCTGCGAATCTATGTTCTGGGACTTGGATGCGCCCGCTGCTCTCAGCTTGAAAATGATGTCCGTGATCTTTTATCTGAAATGCACATCGCCGCCGATTTGCGCCACATCACAGATGTAAATGAAATGACCCGCTTCAGCATCATGGGGGCTCCCGCTCTTGTGATTAATGATAAGGTCGTATCCGTGGGCGACGTTCCGCCAAAAAGCAAACTGCGTCAATGGATCACGGAGGCCTGCGGTCAATAATTTATCATCACGGTATTTGTAGACAAGTGTTACTTTGCCGTGGCGTGATAAAGTTTATTTCATCCCTCGACAGCCTTTTTTCGAGATGTCTGATTTTCCTTCAACCTCTCTTTGTCGTGTCCGCTTTTCAGTGCCGGCGGCAAGGCTGATCAATTCTTCTCCTTAATGAATCTTCAGAATCTGATCACTATCAGCAGCAGGCCATCGTGAATGGCCTTTTCTTACTTTTGACACTTTGGGCAATAAAATGTGCTGCGTCCGCCCTGCTTGATCCGGACGATGATCCCTCCGCAGCGACTGCATTTCTTATCCTCTCGTCCGTAGACTTTCAGCTCACTTTGATTTTCACCCGGACAACCATAAAGATCGCGCCAGTCGGAAATCGATGTTCCTCTGTTTTCAATTCCCTTTTTCAAAATGCGTCTGGCTTCTCGGAAGATGGACTTCCACTCCTTGCTGTCAATCCCCTCAGCCCTTCTGCCGGGTGAAATGCCCGTTCGATGCAAAATCTCACACGCATAAATATTGCCGATGCCCGCCAAAGCATCGGGATTCATCAGCAGCGTTTTAACATTAACCTTACGGATGGCCTGACGCTCGAAAAATTCCCGTTCGTCAAAATTCACAATCAGGTCGTTCCGCGGGATGACCTGTGGTGTCGCAATAATCCTGACCGTGGCAAAACGTCGCGGATCAACCAGATCAACATTACCATCCGCGAATGACATCCGCCAGCGACTGTGGGGAAGTCTCTTCCCGCCTCCATGCCAGAACAGGCGTCCGGTCATTCTCAGATGAATCGCTACACTTCGTCCGTCATCAAGCATCAGGAGAATGGTTTTCCCTAAACGGCGGACACCGCGGATGATGCATCCGCTGATATTATCCACTCCTTCAAGCTTCTCATCGAAGACGGAGGTCTCTCTGATGGTCTCTCCAGAAATTTTCTCCTGTAACTGACGACAGAGCGTTTCAACTTCCGGAAGCTCCGGCATACCCAATCCCTCCTGACATGCGCTTCGATTCTAACCGTTTCCCGCTATGAATGCTCCGAATTGCACGTCCAGCCAGCATCTCAGCGTCTGTATCTTCATGATCTCCGCTATTGGTACACGGAATAAAGCCCACCCTGCGTGTCTTTGAAAACTTCCCTTTAAGGTTTAATCCCATTTATCCGATCTTCAGTTAAGGTGCGGTTGTCGTTTGATCGACAGCCTGCGACTCGCAAGAATGAAAGAGGTGAACCGCATCACACACCCGAAACAGCTTGCAGGAAATTCGTCGCAACTTTTTCTAAAATTATTTTCATTTTTTTTTCGAAAATGCAAAATAATTGTTGACAAATTTTTCTGCATGCGTAAATTCAAAAATTAACAATGCTGTTCATCAACAGCTAAAGTTTTTAAACGGAGATTTCAATTTCGGAAGGAGAGTAAATGGAAAACGAGACGCTGTTTAGCGAGGAAGCTGAACCTCCTGGTCCTGCGACCGGTCTTGTCATGACACAAAATGACGCAACGAATTTCCTTTCGCTGCCCCCGGACAATATCCAGCCTGCTTTGGCAAAAGCTAAACCGGAGCGCCTTTATTTTCCCTTTAAAGATTCCCCCCGAGCAAAAGCATTCCGCAAAAAATATTACCCCGACATCAGCCGCATTGAATGGTTTGACTGGCGCTGGCAATTCCAAAATGCCATTCGCGACGTGCAAACGCTGGACACGATCATCCATCTGTCCGATAATGAACGCCAGGCGATGATGCACCCGTCTGGCGATCTCCCCGTTGCCATTACCCCCTACTATGCCAGTCTTATTTCCACCGAAGACGCAACCGCCCCGCTGCGCCGATGCGTTGTGCCGGTTGTGGATGAATGTCTGCACACAAAGGGCGAAGAAGAGGATCCTCTTTGCGAAGATGCCGACTCCCCAGTCCCCGGTATCGTCCATCGTTACCCTGATCGAGTCCTGTTCCTGGTCACCGACATCTGTTCGACATATTGTCGTTACTGCACCCGATCGAGAATCTTCGGGCGGCAGCATCAATGTTTTATCGACACCGCCAAATGGGAAAAGGCATTATCCTATATCGAGTCCAATTCCAACATCAGGGATGTCCTTTTGTCCGGCGGCGACCCCTTAACCCTTTCCGACGATAAGCTGGAATGGCTCCTGTCACGACTGAAAGAAATCCCGCACGTGGAATTGATCCGGATCGGAACAAAGGTCCCGGCGGTTTTGCCGCAGCGTATCACTCCGGCGCTCGTATCGATGCTGAAAAAATACCATCCGCTTTGGATGAGCATTCACGTGACACACCCTGACGAACTGACTCCGGAAATGAGCGCCGCCTGTATCCGGCTGGCCGACGCCGGGATACCCCTGGGCAGCCAGACGGTTCTTCTTTCCGGTATCAACGATTCCGTGGCGACGATGACCCGTCTCGTTCATGGTCTTTTGCAGATTCGCGTCCGCCCTTATTATCTTTATCAGTGCGATCCGATTCCCGGTTCCTCCCATTTCCGCACGCCGATCAGCAAGGGTCTGGAAATCATCCAGGGTCTGCGAGGCCATACCACCGGCTACGCCGTTCCGACTTACGTTGTTGACGCCCCCGGCGGCGGCGGTAAAATCCCTCTGCTTCCTGAATACGCCATCGGCTGGGATAAAGGTGATCTGATGATGCGCAATTATGAAGGTAACATCTTCCGCTATCCTGACAATCACGCTGAGTCGAAGGATATTCATTAGGATCATGTCCGTCAACCCAGACCGCCCATCAAACGATATCAAACAAATAATTTCTATCGGACTGACATACGACCTTCGCGAAGATTATCTTCGTGAAGGTTATTCTCCGGAAGAAACCGCGGAATTCGACAAGCCCGACACCATTGAAGCCATCGAAGCCGTCATTTTGAAAAACGGTTTTGCCGTCGACCGCATCGGCCACGTGCAGGCTCTTGCACGCAGGCTGACTATGGGTGATCGATGGGATCTTGTTTTCAACATTGCCGAAGGACTGCACGGCTTTGGCCGGGAAGCGCAGGTTCCCGCGCTTTTGGATGCCTATCAAATTCCCTATACTTTTTCTGATGCGCTGGGACACAGCCTGACTCTCCATAAGGGCATGACGAAACACATCATCCGTGACCTGGGAATTCCCACACCGGACTTTGCCGTTGTTTCAGATCCGGAGGATGTAGATCTTGTGAACCTTCCCTATCCGCTTTTTGCAAAACCAGTCGCGGAAGGCACCGGTAAGGGTATTACAGCCCGGTCCAAAATTGATAACGCCGAAAACCTGCGCGGTGTTTGCATAAACCTCCTCAAAGCCTATGCTCAGCCCGTACTGGTGGAAACGTACCTTCCGGGAAGGGAATTCACCGTCGGGATCGTGGGCTCAGGCAGGAATGCCCGCGTTCTTGGCGCCATGGAGGTCATCTTGAATCCGGACGCCGAACAGCACGCTTACTCCTATGACAACAAGGAGCATTATGAAAACCTCGTACGGTATGCCGCCGTGGACGATGAGGAAGCCCGTCGGGCTATGTCTTTTTCTCTTGCCGCCTGGCGCGGTCTGGACTTGAAAGACGGCGGGCGAATAGATCTGCGTTCGGACGCTCACGGCATTCCACATTTTATTGAAGTGAATTCTCTGGCCGGTTTGAATCCCGTTCGCTCGGATTTGCCCATTCTTTGCAGGCTCATCGGCGTCTCCTACGAACGGCTTATCACGGATATTCTGAACTCAGCTTTGTGGCGTGCCGGCATTATAAAGGAGGACAGGATTCAATCCTGATCCTTAAACCGGAAAAGCATCCATGAAAAAAATTGTTGTCTTACATACAGATGTGGCACCTGATGCAAGTGAGGATGAACTGGATTGTCTGAAACAGGCCGAAACCGTTTCCGAAGCTCTGTTAAAAATTGGTTTTGAACCGATTTTAATGCCATTTGTTCTGGACTTGAGCAAAATGATGGCAGCGCTTCGCCAGATCTCCCCGCAAGCTGTTTTCAATCTGGTGGAAACTATCGCCGGAAAGGGGAGTCTCATCTATCTGGCTCCCGCCCTTTTGGATCTTCTGAATATTCCCTATACAGGGTGCCGCACGGATGCCATGTACCTTACATCCAACAAACCCATGGCCAAGAAAATGATGCATGATTCAGGAATTAACACACCCGCCTGGTTTATCGAAAATGGAAACTCTTTTGGATCAATGACTTCCGATACCATGATCATTAAGGCATGCTGGGAAGACGCTTCCGTGGGATTAGATGAAAAATCTGTTATCAAATGGACGAACATTACCGATATACTAAACGCCATTTGCCGTGGAAGGCAAAAACTCGGGGTTTCCTGTTTTGCGGAGGAATACATCGACGGCCGGGAATTCAACATAGCTCTTCTGGCCGGTCAATCAGGGGTGCAGATTCTGCCTCCCGCGGAAATCCTCTTTCAGGATTATCCGAAGGATAAACTGAAGATGCTGGATTATCGTTCGAAATGGATTGAAGACTCTTTTGAGTATGAACACACCTGTCGCACACTGGACATTGCTCCAAAAGACGCCGCATTAATCGATGATCTGTGCGACATTGCCCTCCGATGCTGGAAAATATTCGACCTGCGCGGTTATGCCCGCGTTGATTTCCGGGTGGACCAAAATGGTGCGCCCTGCGTACTGGAAATTAACGCCAACCCCTGTCTGTCGCCCGATGCAGGTTTTGCCGCCGCTTTGGAGCAGGCAGAGATACCCTATCATGATGCGATAGGTTTACTGATTAATGATTCATTGAAATAATTTTGGAGGTAGTTGTCGCTGTGTTGAAACCCATTATATTACTTTCTTTTTCTAATTTATTTATGACCTTTGCCTGGTACGGCCATTTAAAAAACCTTAACGGTAAACCCCTGTTTCTGGTCATCATGATCAGTTGGGGTATTGCTTTTTTTGAATATGTCCTGCAGGTGCCGGCCAATCGCATCGGCTTTCAGTATTATGATTTAGGCCAGCTTAAAATTATTCAGGAAGTCATTACGATGATTGTCTTTGTCTGTTTTGCTATCCTTTATATGAAGCAACCGCTGAAACTGGACTTTCTCTGGGCGGCGCTTTGCATGGTTGGCGCGGTTTACTTTATTTTCCGCAGCGGCCTGCCGCAAAACGTGTGATCCTGATGAACCCTACGACCTATCGACAGGAAATTGTGCCACCAGACCTTGATGCGATTTTGAACATTGTTCAAGGGAGCGGTTTTTTTTCGGCCGAGGAAATAGCATTGGCCCGCGAACTGGCCGCAGATCGTCTGGAGCATGGCCCTCAGAGCTCTTATCAATTTCTTTTTGCGGAGCATGACGGTCAGGTTGTCGGCTATACCTGTTATGGTTTGATACCGGCAACCGCCGGCAGCTATGATCTTTACTGGATCGCTGTTTCCGAAGCCATGCGGGGCCGGGGCCTGGGTAAAGTCCTTCTTCAAAAAACAGAGGATCTGATCCGCGAGATTGGCGGAAAACAACTTTACGCGGAAACATCTTCCCGTGATCAATACGTGCCGACTCAGCGTTTTTATGAAAATTGCCGCTATGTCCCGGAGGCCATCCTTATGGACTTCTACGCGCCCGGCGACAGTAAAATTATTTACTCCAAAGTCCTTAAATAACTAACAATAAGAGCCATTAAACGCCTAAATTTTGTTTTAAAGCCTTGCATTTTTCCCGATAATTCGCTAGAGCACTTCTGACTTTAAGATCACCGCTTGCATGTCTAAGGAAAAAAGGAGGAATTTCTTATGCGCCTGTTTCCTAAAGAAGAAAATTTCTTTAATTACTTTGAAGAGCTGGCCAATAAAATTGAAGAAGGCGGTCAATTCTTCCTTGAAATGACCAAGAATCGCGATTATTCGGATGTAAAGGTTGCAAGGCTCAAGGAACTTGAGCATGAAGCCGACGGTATCACGCATAAAACGTATGAAAGAATGCACAAAACCTTCCTGACACCCATCGACCGTGAAGACATTTACGCTTTGGTTAATAAAATGGACAGCATCATGGACGTCATCGAAGCCACGGCCATCCGCATCCACATGTATAAGGTTAAAAAACCGGATGATGAGATCATCAAGCAGGCGGACATCCTTTTTCAAGCCATTCAGAAAATCAAAGGAATTATTCACGGACTGCGCGACATGAAAAATTCCAAGATGATTCTGGACGGCTGTGTGGAAATCAACACACTCGAAAATGCCGGAGATGTCGTTTTAAGAACCATTATTACCAATCTTTTTATAAAAGAAACGGATGCGATCGAACTCATCAAATGGAAAGAAATTTTTGAAAGGATTGAAGAAGCGATTGATGTTTGTGAAGACGTATCCAATATCGTTGAAGGGATTGTCCTGAAACATGCTTGATTCAATGGCATTTGTCATTGCCCTGGTCGCTATTGCCCTGGTCTTTGACTTTCTGAATGGATTTCACGATTCCGCGAATTCCATTTCAACTGTTGTTTCGACCCGCGTTTTGTCTCCGAAATACGCGGTTATTTGGGCGGCTTTTTTCAATTTTGCCGCCGTTTTTTTTGTCGGCACGCAAGTGGCGCACACGGTCGGTAAAGGAATCATCCACATCGACATCGTCGATAACCTCGTGATTCTGTCCGCCTTGGGCGGAGCTATTATCTGGAACATCACCACCTGGTATTACGGACTTCCCAGCAGTTCATCCCACGCTTTGATCGGCGGTTTGATCGGTGCGGCCATTTCCAAAGCGGGAACAGGCACGCTGGTATGGTCCGGTATCATAAAAACATCTATTTTTATCATTATATCTCCGGCTATCGGCATGGCGTTGGGTTTTATTTTCATGGTTTTGGCCATGAACCTCAGTCGCTATTCCAACATGGCCACATCCGACAAAGTCTTCCGCAAGCTCCAACTCTTTTCCGCGGCTGTTTATTCGATGGGCCACGGCATGAATGACGCGCAAAAAACGATGGGCATCATTGCGATGGCCCTTTTCAGCAAGGGCCTCCTCGGGAACACCTTTCACATTCCCGTATGGGTTATCATCGCCTGCTACACCATGATCTCACTCGGAACCATGTTCGGCGGCTGGCGCATTGTAAAAACAATGGGAACAAAAATCACTAAACTTCAACCGATTGGCGGCTTCAGCGCCGAAACAGCCGCAGCCTGTTCTATCATTGGTGCCACCGTTGCCGGAATTCCCGTCAGCACAACGCATACTATTACGGGTGCGATTGTCGGTGTCGGCTCGACAAAAAGACTTTCCGCCGTCCGCTGGGGTGTGGCCGGAAATATTATCTGGGCCTGGATTTTAACCATACCCATTTCCGCCGTTATTTCTGCCGGTCTCTACCTTTCCATCGGATACTTCATTCGCTGAATCATCAGGCAGTTCCTTCTTCAAAATCATATTGATAATTTGACTTTTTTACCGTAAATCATTCTTATCTTAATGCATGCTGGAGATATAACGATGCCGGAAAAAAGAGTGCCCTTCACCAGGAAACAACTGGAAGCGATCATCAAAAAATATCCTACGCCTTTCCACATCTATCATGAAAAGGCTATCCGGAAAAACGCGCGCGAATTTAAAAAAGCCTTTGCCTGGAATAAGGGATTCAAGGAATTTTATGCTGTCAAGGCCTGTCCCAATCCCTATGTTATGAAGATTCTTCAGGCCGAGGGGTTCGGCACGGATTGCAGCTCACTTTCGGAACTGGTGCTGTCCCAAAGAACGGGTATCACCGGAGAGGAAATCATGTTTTCCTCCAATGACACACCTGCTGAGGAATTTGTCAAAGCCAGAAAACTAAAAGCTATCATTAATCTTGATGATATCACGCATATTAAATTCCTTGAACGGCACGCGGGCCTGCCGGAAATTATCTGCCTGCGCTATAATCCCGGCCCGTTAAAAAAAGGCAATGTCATTATCGGTCATCCTGAAGAGGCGAAATACGGATTTACAAGGGATCAATTGTTTGAAGGATATCGCATTTGCCGCGACAAAGGCATTAAGCGCTTCGGTATTCATACCATGGTGGCCTCCAACGAACTTGACCCGAATTATTTTGTTGAAACAGCGGAAATTCTTTTTAAACTGATCGTCGAACTATCGAACGCGCTCAATATTCGTTTTGAATTCGCCAATCTCAGCGGCGGCATTGGCATCCCCTATCGTCCGGAACAGGAGCGTCTTGATGTCCGGGTAATGGCCGGTGGAATTCATGAAAAATATGAAAAGATCATCGCCGCCAACGGTTTTGCGCCCCTTAAGATCTTTACCGAATCCGGACGTTACATTACCGGCCCCTATGGCTATCTCGTTTCCAAAGTCCTGCATATCAAGGACACGTATAAACTTTTTGCGGGCCTTGACGCCTGCATGGCCAATTTAATGCGTCCGGCTCTCTATGGCGCCTATCATCACATTTCCGTCTTAGGCAAAGAAAAGCGTCCCCATGATTTCATGTACGATGTGACCGGATCGCTTTGCGAAAACAATGACAAGTTTGCCATCGACCGCATGCTGCCCAAACTGGTCCCCGGGGACATTGTAGCGATTCATGATGCCGGCGCTCACGGCTACGCGATGGGATTTAATTACAACGGAAAACTGCGATCTGCTGAACTGCTTCTTCGCGAGGACGGTTCTGTTGTTCAGATCCGCCGGGCGGAAACGGTGGAAGATTACCTGGCTACGCTGGATTTCAAAAGACTAAAGAGATTCAAGGCCCGAGGCTGAAGAATCAATATCCAAGGTTTACTTTTGAGGCCGCTCGCTCCTCCGGGACGGGCGACTTTTATTAATGATTGACGCAAATGGGTCTTTCTTTCTAACCTTTTGCCTTT
>CAZDYR010000001.1:9730-28024 GCA_964509625.1 uncultured Smithella sp.
GCCTTGTTCCTTGCACCCTGCTCCTTTTCTTCCCCTTGCCTTTCTGATTCAGCATCATTATATTCCATGCATGGCAAAAGAAAAAATACCAAGCACACCGGCACTTTTATATCTGAAAGCGCAAAATGCCGCCTTCACTCTGGAAACATATAAATATGAGGAAAAGGGCGGTACACGTGTATCTTCCGCCAGGCTGGGCGTTGACGAACATTGTGTCATTAAAACCCTGGTGATGGAGGATGAATCTGCCCGGCCGTTAATCATTCTGATGCACGGAGACAGGGAGGTATCGACCAAAACACTGGCCCGGCATCTCGGCGTTAAATCCATTTCCACCTGCAAACCGGAAGTCGCCCAAAGACATACCGGTTATCTGGTCGGTGGAACATCGCCTTTTGGGACAAAAAAACCCCTCGCGATTTATATGGAAAAAACGATTGCGGATCTGACGGAAATACACATCAACGCAGGCGCCCGCGGCTTGCTGGCCAGAATGACACCTGCGGAGCTGATTCGTATTCTGAGCCCCGGTGAAGTCTTCGTTGCCATATAATTTGCCTTTTGTGTTGAAAAAAGAGATAATATATCTCGAACGTTGAGGAAATATTTATGCCGGATAATGTTATCATCCGCTGTCTTAATTGCGGAACCAAAAATCGCATACCGAAACAAAAATTTCAGGGCCGTCCGACATGCGGTAATTGCCACAAGCCTCTGGATGACCTTATTATCCGCTGTTTGAAATGCGGAACCAAAAATCGCATGCCGGAAGAGCGTTTGAATTCAAAGCCGCTTTGCGGAAAATGCGGTGAACCCCTTGTGATTGCGAAACAGGATATCAAGCCTGTCGATGTCACCGATGATTCCTTTGCGCGTGAAGTTCTGACAACAGATACATCCGTGCTGGTCGACTGCTGGGCCCCCTGGTGTAGTCCCTGCAGAACGCTTTCTCCCGTTATCGACGAACTGGCTTCTGATTACGCCAATGGCGTAAAGGTTGTTAAACTGAATGTGGACGAAAACCCCGCAACTGCCACGCAGTATGGTATTCGCAGCATTCCTACCATGCTTTTTTTCCGGGAAGGCCGGCTCGTTGAGCGCCTTGTGGGTGCCTTGCCCAAACAGGAAATTGAAAAACATTTGCTCGCGATCATTAAAACAAACTGAAATGGAATGATGGCTGAAATGGAGAAAGAAAAGAAGCAGGCCTACACGTGTAAAATATTTACCGTCTGGGAAGAAAACATTTTACTGCAGAATGATAAAATTACCAGACAAAGCTGGATTGAGCATAGACCAACCGTTGCCGTGACAGCCGTCAACCAAAAAGACGAACTGCTTTTAATCCGGCAATATCGCAACGCCTGCAAACAAACCCTCTGGGAAATTCCGGCCGGTACCATGGATCACGGAAACGAATCTCCGGCCGTTTGCGCTGGTCGTGAACTGGCTGAAGAAACAGGATACCGGGCGGAAAAATTAACCGGGCTTTTTGCGGGCTATCTGTTGCCGGGTTACTGTAATGAATTCATGTATTTTTTTCTGGCGCAGGATCTCGTGTACGAACCGCTGAAACCTGACGACGATGAATTTATTGAAGTGATCCCGACAAGCTTCGCACAGGCCGACAAGCTGATTAAAAGCGGTGAAATCGTTGATGCCAAAACGGTTCTGGGCATCATGCTTACGCAAAAACACATGGGTCTCTGAGTCTATTTGAACAACAACACAAATTTTTCGAAAACATCTTTGTGGAAGTGATCCAGCATTTCTTCCTTCATCAATTTTAGCGCGTCAAAAGGCTTAAGCTGCGCTTTATAGGGCCTTTTGGAAACCAATGCGTCAAAGACATCGGCCACTGAACAAATCCGGCCATAGATATGAATATCTTCACCCCGCAGCTTGCGCGGGTAACCCATGCCGTTGTGCCGTTCATGATGCTGCAAAACTATCAGACGGCTTTCGATGCTGATCTGCTTCGTTTCATTGAGCAGCTTAAAACCCATAGCGGGATGTTTGCGCATAATGTTCATTTCTTCTTCGGTCAGCTTGCCCGGTTTGTTGATAATCGCCTCATCAATATACACCTTGCCTACATCATGAAGAAAGAAACCCGCTCCCAACGCGTGCATATCGTGCCTGTCCTGCTTTTTTAAAATCTCCTTAGCCAGGGAAATGGCCAGGACCCCGACATTAACGGAATGAATGTATGTGTCATAATCGTAAGATGTAATTTTTAACAATTGACTGTTTATGGCATTATCGGAAAACACCACATCCACAACACCAAAAACTGTTTTTTTAAACTCAGATATTTTTTCTCCGGTCGGGTTTTGCCACAACCCTTTCATCAGATCAACCGAATGCGTGTGTATGGCCTGGGCGCGCTGAACCGGCGGCATTTTTTTATCATCCAGAACCTCCTTGAGTTTTTCTGAGGCAACCGTAAGATCCTGAGAAAAATCTTTCTCCGGTTCCTCAACAACCTGTTTTACGGCATCCTCCGGGATCCCTTTCTGCTCATCGATATTTACGTCCCGGATGCCGTAATCCATCATTTTTTGGATCTGCTTTTTTGACGTGATGGTAAAATGATTGCGTAAAAACGGGTGGGCGCGCCAGGCGCTGGGTAAATTCACGTACATGCCCGGCCTGAGGTCGGTTATCTTAATCGTTTTGATCATTCTGAATAACTTACTGCGCTCTCAGGAAAAAAGCAAAACGAATTTTTCAAACAAATCTTTCTGAAAGTGTGAAAGCATTTCTTCTTTCATCAATTTCAGCGCGGCAAACGGACCCAGGCCGTTTCGATACGGGCGATCCGAATTAAGCGCGTCGTAGACATCCGCCAGCGAACAAATCCGTCCATAAAGATGAATGTCTTCTCCTTTTAACCCCAAAGGGTAGCCGGTGCCGTCATTGCGTTCGTGATGATGGAGCACAATCGTCCGGCATTCTTCCGTCAGCTGATGTGTTTTGACCAAAATTTCATATCCGTACTCCGGATGCTTCCTCATCTGGTTCATTTCCTCATCGGTCAGCACAGCCGGTTTATTGATGATAGCGGCGTCAACTTTGACTTTCCCCAGATCATGCAGAAAAAAAGCTGCTCCAAGCTCATGCATATTGTGTCCGGAAGACTTTTGGAATATTCTTTTCGCGATGGAAATTCCCAGCACACCCACATTAACAGAATGAACATACGTGCTGTAATCATGGGATGTTATGTTCAGAAGATGCTTGCTGGTCGTGTCATCGGCAAGAATCATATCCACAATATCAGCAATGCCTTTTTTGGCCTCGATGATATTTTCAACGGTTGGATTGTCCATCAACCGGTTTATCATCACAATAGACTGCTGGTGGACTATCTGCGCCTTTTTGTCGGGCGGGATTTTTTTATTAATGAGGATTTCCTTTAATTCAGACGGCAGGACGGGTTCCTGCTTCAATGGAGCCGCTGCTTCTTTGATCGCCGTGGTTTTCTGCTGACGGCTTTTACCGATATTCACGGATACTTCCCGGATGCCTGCCTTGATCATCTTATTGATCTGGCTTTGGGATTCAATCAGAAATTCATTCTTCAGGAAGGGATGGGAAAACCATTTATCGGGCAAAACAACATACATGCCCTTTTGAACGTCCTTTATGTTAAGCTTTTTGATCATAAATTGCCCGAACCAGTCCTCGAGCAGAACAACTCATGCCATCCAGCTATGAATAAAGTTCAGTCTTAAAAATCAACGAAGTGTTTTTTCTCTTTTCTCCAACTGAATTTCTAAATTCTTTAATTGCTGGATATCATTTTTCAACTGCTCATTTTCCTGCTGCAATTTGTTGATTTCCGCTGAATGCTTTTCAGCATTTTCTTTTAATCCCTCAATTTCTTTGGTCAGTTTCGCCTGATCACTTTGTGATTTTTGCTTTTCCTGTCTTAATTGCATTTTCAGCCGGGAAATCCTTTCCAGACTGTCTATCAAAGCCCGGGCACTTTCAGCCCATTTGCTTTGTGGATATTTCGCCAGCAGATTTTCCAGTTTGACCTTTACTTCCTGATCGCTCGGTTCATTGAGATTGTTTCTTAAACAAGATAAGGCATCTTCGAACAGTTCATGGTCTGAAGGCTCTCGCGTGAAAATGCTCTTGGACTTTTCTTGTACACCCGCCTGCCCATTATCGTTTATTACAGCCCTTGTTGAACAGGAAGCTAATAAAAATGCTAATATTATGAAATAAATATACTTTTCAGGTATGGTCAGCATGGATCCAGCTCCAGCGCACTTTGCAAACTCTGAGGTTGCGATAATTTTGCTTTTTCGAAATCGTCTTCTTTTACATAATTACTTCCGGGCAGCCTTTTGGCGTATTCCTTTAATTCCGCCGCCATCCTGGCCATATCCAGCGGGTTTTGAAAACGTGACCCGTCATCTGTCACGATGGCTGCCGTAATTGTAATCAATGGGAATTTCTGCATAATTCCCTGACGATCCCGTCCGATGAAATAGCCGTTTTGGGCATCCTCGGAGGCGTAAAATCCAATGATCCGACGCTCAAAATCCATCACCAGTCTTTTACAGATGGACTCAACATGATCAGACTCCCCAATAACGACAAAATCATCCCCTCCGATATGGCCTAAAAAAATCCCTTTCATTTGTTCTTCATTAATATACCCGGACAATATATTTGCCACCTCTTTGATCACTTCACTGCCCCACGCATATCCGTATTTATCGGCAAATGGCTTAAAATTATCAAGATCCACCTGGCATAAAGAAAATGTTTCGCCTTTGGCCAGCAATTGTTCAATCCGGGTCTCAATGGCCAGATTGCCCGGGAGGCCGGTAAGCGGACTGGCATCAAGATTCAGTTCTTCCAGTACTTTGAGCCTTTTTGTCATATGTGCAAAAGATTTCGCCAGAGTTCCGATTTCATCGTCCCTTCTGGCTTCAATTTTGTGATCCAGATTGCCCTCTGCAATCATGCCGGCGGCTTTCTGCAATTGTTGCAGCGGCTTGGAAATATTGCGGGTAATAATCAAAGCCAGAGCAATGCCCAGGACCAGGCTCAACAAGCCTATGCCCATCGTTATATTGACAGCCGTTGAACCCCGTGTTGCAATCAGATTCATTTCACTATTGATAGCCTGATCAACATTCTTTTGTATATTTCTGAGCTTTGCCGCTATTTCATCAATGGCTGTTCTGCCGTCTGCATTGGAAATAACCTGAGCTTCCTGAAACTGTCCATTTTGCACCAGCGAGACTTCTTCAGAAAACGATTTTTTTAAACGATTCTGCAGAGCATCCATCTCTGAAACAGTATTTTTGGTTTTGCGGTCAAGTTTTAACCGGCGCATTGCCGCCAGAGCTTCCTGAAATTCCGTGCTTCTTTGCCAGAAAATCTGTTCCAGCTCGGGATCTTTCAAGATGAGATACTTCTTTTCCGCGCTTTCCTGGGCCAACAGGATATCCATCATTTTTTTTGAGCTTTCCATCATAACAAAATGATTATTGGTGATGTTGTAGGCTACTCGACTCAGCCCCTGAAGACTGACAAGCGCGTAAGCACTGGCCAGCACGGTTAAAAGTGCCATAGACAAATAGCCTAACAACAATTTGCGACTGATGGTTAGCTTCATTGTTTCATCAAAACGATAGAGGTTGGTACACTGGTGAAAGAACCAATCAATATGTACTTGTTTTGAGTAACACAACCTACCTGTACTCGTAAAGAATAATTTATGTTTTCAGCCAGATTTTGCAAATCTTTCCCGGCCATCAAAATATCTGAAAGCTTCTTGCCACAGACGAAAAGTTTTGTTAAACTTCCACCAGACAATAAGCCGCGCCTTCAACAATTTAAGAAACCCGTTGAGACAGAAATCCCTTGCACCTTGCCTGCCTATTGTCCATGTGAAGGAGGGGAAAAGCACTTATGATTTACAATGAAGAGTTTGAAACCCTGCCGCGCGAGGCATTAAAAGCCCTGCAAATCAAAAGGCTCCAGCAGGTTCTGCAGCGCGTATACCACACCGTCGGTTATTATAAAAAGGCTCTTACGGCCGCTAAAATAGCGCCCGAACAGATCCAGACACTTGACGATTCAAAAAAACTCCCCTTTATGACCCGCGAAGATTTGAGCAATAATTATCCCTTTGGGTTGTTTGCCGTCCCGATGAGCAATATCGTCCGCCTGCACGCGTCGTCCGGCACCTCGGGCCGTTCCTCCGTTTTCAGCTATACGCGGCGCGACCTGGATACCTGGACGGAACTGACGGCCCGCTCTCTGGTTGCCGCCGGTTTGACTAAAAATGACATTGTCCATAACGCGTTCAGCTACGGCCTGCTGCCGGGAGGCCTGGGCATTCATTACGGCATAGAAAAAATCGGAGCCAGCGTCATCCCCATGTCCGACGGCAACACCAAAAGGCAGATTTTGCTTCTGCAGGACTTCGGACCAACCGTCCTGTGCTCGACACCGTCTTACGCTTTACATCTGGCCCAGGAGGGAGCGGCGATGGGCGTGAACATGAAATCGCTGCAACTGCGTGTGGGCATTTTCGGCGCCGAACTCTGGAGCGAAGCCACACGCGACGCAATCGAAGACGCTTTCGGCATCAAAGCCCTCAATATATTCGGCCTGTCGGAAATGATGGGACCGGGAATCGCCTGCGAATGCCTGGAGGGTCGTCAGGGCATGCACATTTTTGAAGATCATTTTCTGGTGGAAACCATTAATCCTGAAACGGGCCAAACCCTGCCTGAAGGCGAAGAGGGCGAACTGGTCTTTACCAGTCTGACCAAGGAAGCGTTTCCGCTTGTCCGTTACCGTTCCGGTGACGTGTCGCGCCTGATACCCGAGCCGTGCCGGTGCGGCCGTACCCATATCCGGATGGAACGGGTTCTGAAAAGATGCGACGACATGCTGACCATCCGCGGCATCAATATCTTCCCCTCCCAGGTGGAAGCGATCCTCAGAGAGATTGAAGGCGTCGAGCCGGATTACCAGTTGATCATTGACAAGGTCGGCGCGCTGGACGCCGTCGAGCTTCATGTGGAAGTCGGTGAAAAATTCTTCGGGGAAGCGGGAGGCGTCAAGGAACTGCAGAAGATAGAGCAGCGCATCGTTAAGGACATGAAGGATTATCTGAGCATCTCGCCGCGCGTTAAACTGGTCGCCCCGCGATCTCTCAAAGACAAAGGAAAGAAAGTAATCGATAAACGATTGATCTGATAAAGTGGAGGAATTATACATGAAGGTCGAACAAATCTCTGTGTTTCTGGAAAATAAACCCGGCACTCTTGAGCATGCCACGCGCGTCCTGAAGGAAAACAAGATCAACATTCGTACCCTGTCGCTCGCGGAAACTGCGGATTTCGGCATTTTGCGTCTGATCGTCAATGATGTGGAAAAAACGAATAAAGTGCTCAAGGATGCCGGTTTCCGGGTCAGCAAAACCACTGTCGTGGCGGTTGAAGTTCCCGATCAGCCGGGCGGCCTGCACAGCATCATGGAAGTTTTGACCAAAGAAGCCATCAACGTGGAATACCTTTACGCCTTTGTGGAAAAAAGCGGCCAGAATGCCGTTATCATTTTCCGCTTCGACACCCCGGAAAAGGCCATTGATGTGCTGCTTGCGCATAAGTTTACGGTTGTGCCCGGAGCAAAGCTTTACGACTTTTAATGAGGATACTTTGAAGCAGGCTATTATTGATTTTTTAAAGCCGCAGGTCACGGACCTGGGCTTTGCCAGTGTCGATCGCTTTGCCGACGCCCCGGAAGCGCACCATCCCGGGCGTGTTTGCCGGAATGCCGGGACCGTCATTGTTTTCGGCATCACCGTCCCCCGCGGCATGCTCAAATCGCCTGATTACAACCTTTACGCCCTGCACCGGACCTATCACAGCGCTTACACCCGTATTGATCACATAGCCCTGGACCTTTGCAATTACATTGAATCACAGGGCAAATACCTGGCCGTCCCTATCCCCAGCTACGCCCCGATGGTTTTTCATCAGGTTGAGCCGTGGGGCATCATGTCTCTGAAACACGCCGCGGTAAATGCCGGGCTCGCCAGCTTCGGGCGAAGCGGACAAGCGTATCATCCGCAATACGGAGCGCTTTTGCGTTTAGGTGCCGTGGTCACAGACGCCGTGATCGAAGCAGACCCGATGCTTCCTCCTGATCCCTGTCCTCCCAACTGCACGGCTTGCTCCAAAGTCTGTCCGGCAAAAGCGTTTGACACTGACGGCAAATTCAACAAAATGACCTGTCTCGGTCACACGATCAAGCACGCCATTTATCCGCTGGCCTTGAGCAGCGAGGCCGGTTTAAAGAATATAGAACGGGTTATCAATACGGCGGGGCACAACTACTGGATAGGATGCGATGAATGCCTCAAAGTGTGTCCGCTCAACGTCAGGAAAGACCACGAATAGAATTGCCAAATTTTCACTACAGGAAATAAAAAAGGCAGACAAGCGTCTGCCTTTTTTGAAACCTTCTTGATCTATTTCACGCCAATGGCTTTCCACATTCCTTGCATTTACCGTCCGGGCCGATAATTCCGATGCACGCGCCGTCGCTGCACAATACCCTTTTATCCCAATCATTATCAGAACCCGTTTCTTCCGGCGAAACCGGCTTTGCTTCCGCAGCGGCGGCAGGGGTAACGACTTCTGTTCCGTGACCTTCCGGCAGAGCACCTTCATAGTGTTTGCCGCACTCTCTGCATTTGCCATCCGGGCCGATCGTGCCGATACAGGCCTCGTCACTGCATAATACCCTTTTATCCCAATCGATATTTTCATCAAAAATGATTTCCGTCATGCTGTTCTCCAAATTTTATTGATAAGGCTTCTTATGCTGGCTCAGCAAAAAAGTCAAAACTGTTTTTTTCTTGATTGCGTACATCTTAAAATGTTCAGAGGCAAGGCTTGCAAGCCCTGAGGAGCGAGGAGTACTTTTTGTGTACGCCGCAGCGACGAAGGGCGCTGCGTAACGAAGCATCTGGGCATTTAAAGGTGTCCGCGCTTCATCCTTTGATGCAGGCTATTGCTTTCAGCCGAGCAACTTTTCGTGCAATACCCGCATCATGAACCACCTGGACGACATCGTTCAGATTTTTATAGGCTTCCGGCATTTCTTCGCTGAGCGTCCCTTTGCTGGCGGACATCACGACCACACCCTGATCAGCAAGTTCGCGGCTGATGGAGCGACCTCGGCTTGTTTTGATGGCCTGAGTGCGGCTCATCACACGGCCTGCCCCGTGGCAGGCGCTGCCGAAGGTTTCCTGCATCGCTTTTTCCTGACCCACAAGCACATAAGAGCCCGTGCCCATATCGCCTGGAATCAGAACCGGCTGGCCAACGCTTTTATAGCGTGCCGGTATCGCTTCATGGCCGGCGGGGTAGGCTCTCGTCGCGCCTTTGCGGTGGACACAAAGCTTTTTCACAACACCGCCGATATTGAACGACTCGATCTTGGCGATGTTATGGCAGACGTCATAAACCAAGTGCATTCCCAATTCACGCGGGGCAATCCGCAGAATCTTTTCCAGAACCTCCCGGGTCAGATGCATTAGAATCTGCCGGTTGGCCCAGGCATAGTTGGCCCCGCACGCCATCGCCGCCAGATAATTGCGTCCCCGTTGAGTTGACAGATACGTGCAGGCCAGCTGCCGGTCCGGAAGCACTATGCCTGTTTCAGCCTGGTGCTTGACCATCAGGGCCAGATAATCGTCACAAATTTGATAGCCCAAACCTCTTGAGCCGGTGTGAATCATGACGACGATCTGGCCTTTGTGCAAACCAAACGCCTGAGCGGCTTTTTCATCAAATATTTCTTGCACGACTTCGATTTCCAGAAAGTGATTTCCGGAACCCAGGGTGCCCAGCTGCTGTTTGCCCCTTTCCAGCGCGCGCGCCGAGACCTGCTCCGGGTCCGCACCGGTCATGCAGCCTCCGTCTTCGGTGGTTTCCAGATCCTGGGCTGATCCGAAACCGGCTTTAACCGCCCACCCTGCACCATCTTCCAATACTTTTTTCTGATCTTTACCGGATAGCTTGACATAGCCCGTAGAACCGACACCGGTTGGAATGCGCTGATACAACGCTGTGGTTAAGTCTTTAACGTTATCTTTGATGTCGGCAAGGGTGAGCTCCGTCGCCATCAGGCGGCAACCGCAGTTGATGTCGTACCCCACGCCGCCCGGTGATACAATTCCTGTTTCCATATCAAAAGCCGCCACGCCGCCGATGGGAAAGCCATACCCCCAGTGAATATCAGGCATAGCCAGCGAAAAATTGACGATACCCGGCAGATGCGCCACATTGGCCACCTGCTTGGTGCTTTCGTCATTTTTCAGTAAATCGTATATTTTCTCATTGGCATAAATGATCCCCGGCACGCGCATGGATCCCGCCTGCGGCACCAGCCAGCGGTTATCATCAAGTTTTTCCAACTTAATCTCATTCATGATTAATTCTCAAAATATCTCCAAATATCAGTACACTCATAATGTCCTCCGCTGGCGGAGGTGTCACGCAGTGACGGAGGTGGATAATATTTACGTATGTTTCGAAAATTTCCACCCCCTGCCCCCGCCGGCGGGGGACATTCCTCATTACGCACAATCTGTTAGAACACAGTCTCTCCGCCAGCATAACGTCGGCACAAATCTTGTTTTATACATCAAGAATAATTCTTGCCTTCCATCCCTTCTTTGTCCTTTCCACGCTCAGCCCGTGATACGTAACGGCTTTTATCTCCGTCTTCATGATATGCTTCTTTTTATCGTAAGGCCCAAGAAATATTCTTGCGACCAATTTCCTGTTGCCGCATTCTATGATTTCGCACTTCCCGATAATAAGCACCTCTCCGTTGAAAAGATACAAAATCTCCCGCAAAAAATTGACGAGCAAATCGGCGATATCCGATCCTTCCACCGTCAACGTTCTTTGCCTGAAATTCGCGATGCCTTTTATTGATTCTTTTCTTTCAATCAGGATGTCCGTAAGTGACCAGACGGCTTTCGTGAAAAGCTCTTTTTTCGTTCGCCCGGTTATTTCAATCCCCAGATCTGCGGTATGGTCTATCAGATCGTAAAACTTCATGTTGGAATTATAGCTGAATGTTACAGTATGAACAAGTGACGAATCTCAAAACCTCCCCTACAAATTTAAAGCAACTGGTAAGTTACGATCTCGAAGAAAGTGGCCACTGCACAGTTTTAAAGTTATACATCCGGCTGGAAGTAATTAAACAGCCGGCGAGATATGTTTTCAAAACAAAAGTCCTTTCGTAAAACTTCTGCTTCCAAAATGGCTAACCCATCCATTTTAAGAGTCCTTTCGATATTGATGAAAATTTATGCTTTTAATTTTCGTACTAAAACAGTCCAAGTCAGTTGCCCTGCTTTTTTAACATATAAAGTACGATATTTACCAAAAGGGATGATTGGAACAAAAAAGCATAGCCATAATCTCTGAATAACCGATCCGCATCTTGGACACGCATTTTTATCATATGTGCTAAATGATGGGCCAAATTCAAAACCTTCTTTTTTAGAAGTGGCCGAATCCCAGAAAAATTTGTTTAATCCATATTCGGGAACATCGGTTGTTTTCGATAAACAAGTTCTGCAAAATAGCGCCTTTTTTGCACAATTTATTGAGCAATATACTTTGTCTCCTACCATGTATCCTTCAAAATCTGAGTATTGCTTACAATAATCACAAGTTTTCATGGTTTCCCCTCATCGTCCAAGTCATCAAAATAATCGAAAATTAAACTTTCTGCCAATTTACTGATCCAATCAGCCTAGTCAGTTAAAAACCACTTCAAATCAATTCAGTTTCCAAACGTGTTATTTATATTATCTAAATTTAAAATTATTTGCAGTATAAATGTTTTTTATACAATTAATAAGTTTAATTGGCCCTAATTTTTTCTTGCATGTTTTTTGTTTTTACTTTCTTAAAAACAACGTGTCTTTTTTTTCAGACTTCGATTTTTTATCTTTCCTCTTCCGTTCCGCTTTCACCGTTCGGTGCATCCGCTGCGTCTTCGGCGCCGGTGCCGTCATCCTTGTCTTCGCCTTCCGATGTCGTCCGGGCGACGCCGACCAGCTTCTCTTCCGGTTCCAGATCGATGAGTTTTACTCCCTGGGTCACCCGGTGATTAATCGGAACTTCCTGCACTTTGAGGCGGATCACCTTGCCCGCGTTACTGATCAGCATGATGTTTTCTTCGCCCTGTACCTGTAGGACTCCGGACACATTGCCGACCTTCGGCACCGTTTTCAGGTTGATGGTTCCCTTGCCGCCTCGCGACTGCACACGATATTCGTCAATCGGTGTGCATTTGCCAAAGCCGTTTTCCGAAACCGTCAGCATAAACGTGTTTTGAGCGGGAATATCGACGCCGACGACATCGTCACCTTCATCCAGATTAATGCCGCGCACGCCGCGCGCCGTCCGGCCCATATCGCGGACTTCATCTTCCTTGAAACGAATCGCCATGCCCAGTCTTGTGGCCAGGAAAATGTCCTGATCGCCATTGGTTAACTGCACATCCACCAGTTCGTCATCGTCATCGAGTGAAATGGCGATAATGCCCCCTGTGCGCGGATTGGAATATGCCGTCAGGTCGGTCTTCTTGATGGTGCCCTTTCTGGTAACCATGACGATGAATTTATCAGAAACAAATTCTTTCACCGGCAGGGTCGCGCTGACGCGCTCACCCGGCGCAAGGCTGACAAGGTTAACCATCGCCTTGCCTTTGGCGGCCCGCCCCGCCTGTGGAATCTCATAAACTTTCAGCCAGTGCACTTTTCCCGCGCTGGTAAAGACCAGCAGGTAATGATGGGTGGAGGCGATAAAGATTTTTTCCACAAAATCTTCTTCCTTGGTGCCCATCCCAACCTTGCCCCGTCCGCCGCGATGCTGGCTCTTGTATAGACTGACGGCATTTCGTTTAATATATCCGGCATGCGAAATGGTCACGACCACGTCTTCTTCCACGATCATGTCTTCGATGCTGATATCCTCGGTGCTGGCGACTATTTCCGTGCGGCGTTCATCGCCGTATTTTTCCTTAATTTCATTGAGCTCTTCGATAATCACCTGCAGGATTTTCTGCGGGTCGGCCAGGATTCCGGCCAGCTTCGCGATGAGCGCCGTCACTTCGGCGTATTCCGCGTCAATCTTATCTCTTTCCAATCCGGTCAGACGCTGCAGTCTCATCTCCAGAATGGCTTTAGCCTGGATCTCCGACAGGTTAAACTTCGCGCATAAAGCAACCGCCGCGTCGTTGGGATTTTTTGCCGCCTTGATAACTTTGATCATTTCATCAATGTTATTCAAGGCAATGATGTAGCCCTCTAAAATATGCGCCCGCTCTTTGGCGCGCGCCAGATCAAACTGCGTCCGGCGCACCACCACTTCCTGACGGAAGATGATGAATTTCTCGAGGATCTCTTTGAGTCCGAAAACCTGCGGCCGGCCATCGGCAATCGCCAGCATGATGATGCCGAAGGATACTTCCATTTGCGTGAATTTATAGAGCTGATTCAGAATAATCGCTGAATTTTCATCACGCTTAAGTTCAATAACCACACGGATGCCTTCGCGGTCCGATTCATCGCGTAAATCAGAGATGCCCGCAATTTTCTTGTCGCGCACCAGTTCGGATATTTTTTCAATCAGCGTCGCCTTGTTGACCTGGTAGGGCAGCTCGGTGAGCACGATGGTTTCTCTATCGTTGCGGGCGTTCTTTTCAATGAGCGCGCGCGCCCGGATGCGGATAATGCCGCGTCCTGTTTTGTAGGCGGAAAGAATTCCCTCCCGTCCGTTGATGAATCCCGCCGTTGGAAAGTCCGGCCCGGGGATATGCTTCATCAGTTCTTCCGTGATCATTTTGGGATTCTTGATGAGCGCGATGGTGCCGTTGATGATTTCCGTCAGATTGTGCGGCGGAATGTTTGTCGCCATACCGACGGCGATACCCGATGATCCATTGAGCAGCAGGAGCGGAAGGCGCGTCGCCAGAAGCGAAGGTTCCCGCAGTGTTTCGTCGTAGTTCGGCACATAATCGACGGTTTCTTTTTCCAGATCGGCCAGAACCTCGTCGGAGATGCGCGCGAGGCGGACTTCCGTATAACGCATGGCCGCCGGAGGATCACCGTCAATCGAACCGAAGTTACCCTGCCCGTCTATCAGCAGGTAGCGCAAAGAAAAATCCTGCGCCATGCGCACCATCGTGTCATAGATCGCCATATCGCCGTGCGGATGATATTTACCCATGATATCACCGACGATACGGGCGGATTTCTTATACGGTTTATTGTGGCGGTTACCCACTTCATACATGGCAAATAAGACCCGGCGATGAACCGGCTTGAGGCCGTCGCGCACATCGGGGAGTGCCCGTCCGATGATGACGCTCATCGCGTAATCCATGTACGATTGCTTCATTTCATCTTCTATATTCACCAGGATTTGCTTATGGTGGATATCTCGTTCCATTTTGTTCTTTCCTCTCTAAAAATAACTGTCGTGTCATTGCGAACAAAGTGAAGCAATTTCTTGTTTCAGCTTGCCACGCCGCCCCAGGGGCGGCTCGCAATGACCCCATAGTGTTAAATATCCAAATTGGATACGTGCAGGGCGTTCTGATAGATGAAGTCGCGCCGGGGCTCCACCTGATCGCCCATCAGCGTGGTAAATATTTCATCGGCTACAACAGCATCTTCAACACCCACCTGCAACAACGTGCGCTTTTCAGGGTTCATGGTGGTTTCCCAAAGCTGTTCGGGATTCATTTCACCCAAACCTTTGTAACGCTGAATGGTGAGGCCTTTCTTTCCCAGGCTGATGAGATGATCAACCAGGGCGCGGGCGGTCGGCAGCACGATGGGGGTACCTGATTCTTCCGACTGATCGCGGTATGGTGGTTCGCCCAGTATGGAGACATGCCCCAACAAGGTTCTGATCTCTCCAAACTGCGGAGTGCGGAATGTCTCCCGATCGATGCAGCTTGTCAAAATTTTCCCGTTGCTTTTAATTTCAAAAACCATTTTAAAGCCGCCGTGGTCCGGATCATCTTCAATCCGGTAATCGGCAACCATGTCACTGCCCAGAGCCACCACCGTTCTGCCCGCGATCTTGAGCAGTTCACCTTCATTTTGAAAGGTCTCGTCCAGCAACGTCGGATCTCCGGCCACAACACGAACGAGATTCCGGTCGCGGCGCTCCTTTTCAAAACGGTCCAGCAGGTCCCCGATGCGCATCATTTTCTTAACCAGGGCCAGCAGTTTATTGCCGGTGACGGGAAATGGACTGCCGTCTCCCATCAATAAATTGACTTTATCAACACCATTTTCCAGAATATAGCTTCTCATCTGATCTTCATTCTGGATGTAAAGTTCCTTTTTCTTATCCACCACTCTGTAAAGCGGTGGCTGAGCGATAAACAAATAGCCCCTTTCAATCAATTCCCGCATCTGGCGGAAAAAGAAGGTCAGAAGCAGCGTGCGAATATGCGAGCCGTCCACATCGGCATCCGTCATGATAATCACCTTATGATACCGAAGTTTACTCACATCATAATCATCGGAACCGATGCCCGTTCCAAGGGCGGTAATCATGACTTTGATTTCCTCGCTCTGCAGCATTTTGTCAAAACGCGCTTTTTCCACATTGAGGATTTTACCGCGCAACGGCAGTATCGCCTGGTTCTTTCTGTCCCGGCCCTGTTTGGCCGAACCGCCGGCCGAATCACCTTCCACCAAGTACAGCTCGCTCATTGCCGGATCTTTTTCCTGGCAGTCGGCAAGTTTTCCGGGAAGCGCGCCTACTTCCAGAGCGCTTTTGCGCCGGGTCAACTCGCGGGCACGGCGGGCCGCTTCACGGGCACGGGCCGCTTCCATGCATTTATTAAGAATCTGCTTAGCAACAGACGGATTTTCTTCCAGGTACGATCCTATTTTTTCGTATACAATGCCTTCCACCAGACCCTTGACATCACTGTTGCCCAGCTTTGTTTTGGTCTGTCCTTCAAATTGCGGATTGCGGACTTTAACGCTGATGACGCAGGCCAGGCCTTCACGCAAATCCTCACCACGCAGGGATTCCTTGCCGTCTTTGATTATTTTATTGGCGGTGGCATAATTATTAAACACCCGCGTCAGGGCCGAACGGAATCCGACCATGTGCATGCCGCCTTCCACGGTGTTGATGCTGTTGGCAAAAGAGAATATATTTTCCAGATATGTTTCATTGTACTGCAGGGCGACTTCCACTGCGCAGTCTTCCCGGGCGCCGGTCACATAAATCGGATCTTTGTGCAGCACTTTTTTATTGCGGTTAATATATTCTACGAAAGAAACGATGCCGCCCTTATAAATAAACTCCGCTGTTTTATCCGACCGTTCATCAACCAGGGTTATTTTGACACCGGAATTAAGAAACGCCAACTCCCTTAAACGATTCGCAACAACATCAAAACTGAATTCCGTCTCTTCAAAAATTTCATCGTCCGGCAGAAAAGTAACTTTTGTGCCGCGCCCTTTTGTTTTTCCAACCATTTGCAGGGGCGCATCAGGAACACCTCTTTGATAGGTTTGCCGATATACATTACCTTCACGCCGCACTTCCAGTTCACATGTTTTGGAAAGAGCATTGACGACCGATACTCCGACACCGTGCAATCCTCCTGATACCTTGTAAGTATCATTATTGAACTTTCCACCGGCGTGGAGCTTGGTTAACGCAACCTCCGCGGCAGAAACCCCCTCTGTTTTGTGAATATCAACCGGGATACCCCGGCCGTTGTCATCCACCACAATACTATTATCAACCCGGATCTTAACCGTAATCGTATCACAAAATCCCGCCGCCGCTTCGTCAATACTATTATCAACAACTTCATACACCAGATGGTGCAGCCCTTCTTTACTGGTGGAACCGATATACATCGCCGGTCTCTTGCGAACAGCCTCCAGACCTTCTAGTACTTTAATACTATCCGCATTATACGTTTCTGCCATAACAACCTTTTTACTCCTTAACCCCTTCTGATTTCCCACATTCCAATCAACTACCTCGCAGTAAGCAAGAGAGTGTTAACACTCGTCCAGCTTAAGCGGGATTGAATAACTATTTAAATTTTTAACGGCATCACAATACATAAATAATTATCGCCGTCCGCCGGTTTAATCAGGGTTGGTTTCAAACCAACACCCACTTCCATCACTATATTATCTATATTGATGACTGAAACAGCGTCAATCACATAATTTACATTAAAGCCAACATCCATATCTTCACCGGTATAACTGATATCAATTTCTTCCGTAGCCTCACCGACATCCAGGTTTGTGGAATTAAGGGTCATTTTACCGGAGGTAAAAGATATAATCACCCCGCTGTATCTTTCAGACGAGACAACATTCATTCTTCTTAATGCATGAAGAAATAATTCTTTATCCAGTGTTACACTCACGCCTTTCTCCGCCGGAATAACTCTTTTATAATCAGGATATTCAGCGTCCACTAAATTGACCTTTAAAATAGTGTTCTCTGTTTTTACCACAAACATATTCTTGTGTACGCCGACGCTGATATTTTCATGAACATCCGTTATTTTTTTTACTTCCATCAATCCTTTACGGGGAATAATAATCCCCTTGGTCATCTCCAGACACGGTTCAGCCGTATTAACCTTTGCAACTGCCAATCTGTGTCCGTCTGTTGCCACCATCCTCCAGATATGATTTGTCCCGTCAGACGATGTTTCCAGTAAAACACCATTGAGATTCTTTCTGCTTTCATCAAAAGCCATCGCAAAAGCTGTTTTATTAATTAAATCCTTTATCGCTGAGCCCGGAATATTGAAAAACTGAACATTTTGGCTGTCCGCGACACTGGGAAAATCATCCGCCGGAAGCCCGGGAATTTTATAAACAGCTCTTTGACAGGTGACTTTAACAATATTGTTAGCGCTTTTTGTAAAATGAACAATTTCACCCTGAATTTCTCTCACCATCTCATAAAGTTTTTTTGCTGAAAGCGTAATTTCACCTTTTTCAGCGATATCCGCGTCATAATCGGAAATAAGACTGATCTCCCGATCCGTGGCAATGATTTTAAGCTTGTTATGTTCTGTTTTTAAAAGGACGTTATTTAAAATGGGCGTTGTTGTCTTCTTCTCGACAATACCTAAGGTTTTTTGAATACCGTCTAAAAAGGTATTTCTGTTAATTTTAAATTCCATTATCCCCTCCCATTATAT
>CAZDYR010000002.1:0-12423 GCA_964509625.1 uncultured Smithella sp.
TTATGGCGCTCCATAAAGAAAATGCAAGCGGCCCCGAGCAGGATAAGGGCACCCGATGTTACCAGAACGATTTTGGTATGGAGGGACAGTTTTTTTCGCCTGCCGCGAAATTTATCCATCAGCTCGTGCAGAACAATAAATCCGATGCCGCCCAGGAGAATCAGGAGCATCATGGTGATATTGACAAGCACATCATCCTGATAACGTGTCAGACTGTCGGGAAACAGGGAAAAACCTGCGTTGTTAAAGGCGGAGACAGCGTGATAAACGGCATAATAAAAGGCCTGTACCGGAGAGAAGTCAAAAAGGAAGCGGATAAACAACAGTGCTGTTCCGATCCCTTCAATGACCAGCGTGTAGCGCAATACCCTTTTAACGATTAGATAAAAATCATGACTGGGTGAGTGCATGAACGCGGATTGGGCGATTTCCCGACCTTTGAAGGATATGCTGCGGCCCATCAGGGCAAACAGAACAATGGAAAAAGTGATGATGCCCAGGCCGCCCGTCTGGAAAAGGGCCAGGGTAATCAACTGTCCGATGAAGGTAAGATCCCTCCCCATATCTATGGGGGTCAGACCCGTGACGCAAACCGCCGACGTAGAGGTGAAAAGTGCGTCCACAAAGCGCAAACTGTTTCCGCTTGAGGCGAATGGAGACCATAGTAACAGAGTCCCAATCACAATAAGCAGGACGAAGCTCATGACAAAAAGTCTTGTCGGCGTGAGATGGCGGGCAAAAAATGTCTTGAGCATCAGATAGAGTTTCATAGGAATCCTTCATGGTGAAGGCTGAAAACTCATTTAGCCGCGGTTTGTTTGTCTTTACGGTTCAGGATCATTTCCCAGATCATCAGGATGGCTCCGAGAGTGATTGCCGAATCCGCCACGTTGAATGCCGGCCAGTGTGATGAACCGATATAGACGTCCAAAAAATCCACCACGGAGCCGAAACGGATCCGGTCAATCAGATTGCCCGCCGCGCCGCCGAAAATAAGCGTCAGCGAACCGGCCAGCATCAGGTTCCGGGGATTGCTTTTTAATAGATAGTAAACAATTAAGCCGGCCGCCACAATGGTAACGCTGATAAAAAACACATAACGGAACGTCGCGGAAGCGTTGGCCAGAAATCCGAAAGCTGCTCCGGGATTCAAAACATAGACCAGATTGAACAGGCCGGGGATGACGGAAACGGCTTCATGAATCGTGAAACGAGATGTGATCAATGATTTTGTGATTTGATCCAGCGCGATAATAACCGCCGCGCCCAGAATAAATATCAAAAGATTCTTTTTCAAAAAATTCTCCTTTAACCTTTAGCCTTGTCTTATAACAAATTCGGGAGACACCGTGCGCACACTGTCGGGTGCTCGGCGCTTGTGCCGACCGATTCTTCATAGATCCAGCATCGTTCACACTTGGTACCGCGCGCCTTTTCCACACCGACGGCCAGGCCTTTGATCTCTTCGCTTTTGTAAGGTTTGGCAATATCTTTTTCGTCGGCCACCTGAAGCTGTGAAACGATCAGCAGAGCGCGCAACTCCTCCAGGTGCGTTTCGAGCAGGGCGCGCATTTTTTCAGGCGCGGCGATGGTTATGCGGGCGTCGAGCGAGTGGCCGATCACTTTTTCTTTGCGGGCCTGTTCCACGGCCTTGGCTATCTCGCTTTTGGCGTCAATCATCGTTTTCCACCGATCGCCCAGCTCGACGTCGTAATATTTCTCATTGACCTCAGGGAACTGTGCCAGATGAACACTTTGCGTTTTCTGTTCGCAGGCAGGCAGTGCAGACCACACTTCTTCGGAAGTAAACGTCAGAACAGGAGCAAGCAGTCTCGTCATGGCGTTTAAAATGATGAACATGGCCGTCTGCCCCGAACGCCGCGCCGCGGAGGCGGCTTTATTCGTATAGAGACGGTCCTTTAAAACATCCAGATACAGCGCGCTTAAATCCACCGTGCAGTAGTTATGCAGCGTGAAGAAGACCACATGGAACTGGTGACGGTCATAGGCTTCCGTCACTCGTTTGATGATTTCCTGCAGGCGGTGAAGGGCCCAGCGATCCATCTCCAGCATTTTCTCATAGGGAAGGCTGTCGGTATCCGGCTTGAAATCATAGAGATTCCCCAGAATGAAGCGGCTTGTGTTGCGGATGCGGCGGTAGGCCTCCGTCAGGCGCTTTAAGATCTCTTCGGAGATACGGATGTCGTCGGTATAATCTTCCGCCGCAACCCACAGCCTGAGAATTTCCGCGCCGTATTTGGCGATGGCCTCTTCTGCGGCGATGGCATTACCGCCGGACTTGGACATTTTCTTGCCTTCACCGTCCACGACAAAGCCGTGCGTCAGCACGCTTTTGAAGGGCGCTCGCCCTCGCGTGCCGATGGATTCCAGGAGAGACGAATGGAACCAGCCGCGGTGCTGGTCAGAGCCTTCCAGATACATGTCGCAGGGGGAGCTCAATTCCGGACGTTTTTCCAGAACCGCCGCATGGCTGACACCGGAATCAAACCACACGTCCAGAATGTTCAATTCCTTGGTGAATTCCGTCGCGTGGCAGTGGGGGCAGGTGGTGTGTTTGGGCATCAGGTCTTTCGGCTCTTTTTCAAACCAGACGTCCGCGCCGCCTTTTTCCACAAGCGCCACCAGATGGTCCATCATGTCTTTGGTCAGCACTTCGTTTTTGCATTTGGCGCAATAAAAGACCGTGATCGGCACGCCCCACAGGCGCTGGCGCGAGATGCACCAGTCGGGTCGGTTTTCCACCATGCCGTGAATGCGGTCGCGGCCCCAGGCGGGAATCCACTGGACTTCATTATTGATGGCGTTCAGCGCTTTTTTGCGCAGGTCGTTTTTTTCCATCGAGATGAACCACTGCTCGGTGGAACGGAAAATGATGGGTTTCTTGCAACGCCAGCAGTGCGGATAGGAATGCGTGAGCGGTACATGGCCCATGAGCGCACCCAGTTCATCAAGCTTTTTGATGACGTTGTCGTTGGCGTCGAAGACAAACTGGCCGGCGAAGTGTTCAACGTCTTCCGTAAATCTCCCCGCGTCGTCGACGGGTGCGTAGTTGTCCAGACCGTATTCCAGGCCGATTTCATAGTCTTCCTGGCCGTGGCCGGGCGCGATATGCACGGCGCCGGTTCCGGCTTCCAATGTGACAAAGGGCGCCAGAATCAAAACGCTGTGCCGTTTGACCAGAGGATGCATGCATTTCTGGCCTTCCAGGACTTCGCCCTTGAATTCATCCATAATGTCATAAGGCTTGCCGCGATAGCCGAATGCATCCAGACAGTAATCGAGCATATCCTTGGCGACGATCAGGACCTCACCGTTGATTTTTACCGCCGTGTAAATGAAATCATCCTTGACGGCAATCGCCAGGTTGGCGGGAATCGTCCAGGGGGTGGTGGTCCAGATGACCATGCTGACTTTCCGGCCCGCGAGTTTCGGCAGAATCTGGCTGATGTCGGAATCGAAAACAAACTTCACGTAAATAGACGGTGTGTGATGATCGGCGTATTCCACTTCCGCTTCGGCGAGCGCCGTTTTGCAGGAAGCGCACCAGTAAACGGGCTTTTTCCCTTTATAGACGCTGCCGTTTAAGTAAAGCTTGCCGAATTCGGCGACTGTGGTTGCTTCATAAGGGTAGGCCATGGTCAGATAAGGGTTTTCCCATTCACCGAAAACGCCCAGTCGCTTGAATTGAGAACGCTGAATGTCTACAAATTTTTCGGCGTAAACGCGGCAGGCGCGGCGTTTCTCCACCTGCGACATCGTTTGTTTCTTCGTTCCCAGTTCCTTGTCGACCTGATGCTCAATCGGCAGGCCGTGACAGTCCCAGCCCGGGACATACACGCCGTCGAAACCGGTCATGTTTTTGGCTTTAATAACGATGTCCTTGATGATTTTATTGAGCGCCGTGCCCAGATGAATATTGCCGTTGGCATAGGGAGGGCCGTCGTGCAGAATATAAGGCTTTTTGCCTTTGGCCGTCTCTCGGATCTTTTTGTAAATTTCCATGTCTTCCCATTTTTTTAGCATTTCCGGTTCCCGCTGGGCCAGATTGGCTTTCATCGGAAAATCGGTTTGGGGAAGATTCAACGTCTGTTTGTAGTCCATTTTCTGTGCTCCTTACATCTTAAAAAAAATAGCGGTCAGACCGCAATGAGTGATCATTATCAGGATCCGTTTCTTATTACATCGATAACCGAAGTCATTAAATTTCGTTCGAAATCGGATGCAGTCCCCTATCATATAAACATGGGACTTTCAAGCATAACTCTAGAAGGGTAAAATGAACAGGGATGTCCGGAATTCTTATTGCAACATGAGGAATATTTTGTTATTTCTGCTTCACTATTTCATAAGTTTGATCGTTTTGCACAGAGGGTCCATGAGGAAGTTAAAGATGATGAAGTCGAGATGCATTCCCCTAGCCATTATGATCGGGATGATTATTTTTCTGGCGCGGATGGGTTTTTGTCCGCCTGCCGCCGGCATGTCCGAATGGATGGAAAAAACCGGCCAGGGATCCATTAACTGGTCGTCAGGTTATATTGAGGCGATCGGTATCGGTGCGATGCCCGATAAAAGCCTCGGTAAAATAAATGCACGGCCCGTTGCGCTGCGCGACGCCACAATTGCCGCGCAACGCAATTTGCTGGAAATCGCCAAAGGGGTGCAGGTTGACGCCAGGACCACCGTCAGGGACTTTACGATGGCGAGCGATGTTATCAGTACGCAGGTTGAAGGCCTGATAAAAGCCGCGCAGGTGGTAGATCAGCAATACGTCTCCGATGGCACTGTGGAAGTAAAACTAAGAATGCCGCTTTACGGGAATTTGTCGCAGATCATGATGCCGCTTTATTTTGAAAAACAAAAGTCGGTGATGCCGCCTGTTCCGGTCGTGGCTGCGTCAGCGCCGCCGGCGCAGCCGGCACCGTCGGTTCCCGCCGTCGCCGTGACCCCTCCGTCAGCTCCTGTGGTTCCTACCGGATTAGTGGTTGACGCGCGCGGGCTCGGGGCGCAAGCGGCCATTTGGCCGCGCATCTATGACGAAGACGGCAGGGAATTATACGATTCCGCCGGCCTGGAGCTTGAGTGTATTGTCTCTCAGGGTGTAAGTGGATACGCGCGCGATCCCGCGTCCGCTCAAAGCAATCCACGTGTGACGCCCAATCCCTTGACCGTAAAGGCCTTAAAAATCAGCAGCACCGGCAAGTGCGATTTGCACATCAGCAATGCGGACGCCAAGCAAATCAGGATGTTCTCGGAGCAGACGCCTTTTATAAAAAAATGCCGGATCATGATTATTTCCGACTGAACCCTGCAATATAAAATCAGCAGGCCGCGGTCACAAAAATCAGTGACTGCGGTTTTTTCTGAAAAACCGTAAAACGCCAAATACAAGGAATGCAGATTGTCCAGACGTATTGTTGTCCTGTCGGAAGAGGTTGCCAATCAGATTGCCGCCGGTGAGGTGGTCGAAAGACCGGCGTCTATTGTCAAGGAACTGGTCGAAAACGCCATCGATGCCGGAGCTAGGGATATTCGCGTTGAACTGATCAAGGGCGGTTGTCAGTCCATTAGAATTACGGATAATGGCTCCGGCATAGAGCGCGAAGATGCGGCACTGGTTTTCGAACGGCACGCCACCAGTAAAATTTCCAGGCTGGAGGATATTTATCGCACCGGTTCCTTCGGTTTCCGCGGCGAAGCGATGGCCAGTATCGCATCTGTCGCGAAAGTGGAGATGCTGTCCCGCCGTCCTGATGATCTGGAGGGCACAAAAGCCCTGGCACGGGCAGGTTCTATTGTAGAAATATCACCGGCGGGCGCGCCTGCCGGAACACAGATCACGGTAACGGAAATATTCGCCAATGTGCCGGCACGCCGGAAATTTCTCAAGACGGAACCAACCGAACAGAGCGCCTGTCTTGATGCAGTCACCCGTTTGTCGCTGGCGCATCCGGACGTTCGCTTTGTTGTAACGGCGGATGGGCGGGAAGTCTTTGCGGCGCCTGCAGTGAAGGATGTATCTGAACGAGTATCCAGAATCATGGGGAATGATTTTAACAGCCATTGTCTGACAATCAACGGGCAAAGAGAAAATGTCCGGCTAAGGGGTTTTATCTCAACACCGTCATTTACAAAATCCAACTCCAAAGGTATTTATTTATTCGTCAATTCACGTTTTATTCGTGACAACAGCATAACACATGCGGTGCTCGCTGCCTACAGGCAGGTGATCGAACCGCGCCGCTATCCCGCGGCGGTATTATTTCTTGATCTGCCCGGAGAAGAGGTGGACATCAATGTTCACCCGGCTAAACTGGAAGTGCGATTCAAGAATTCCCGGGAGATTTACGATCTGATTTCCAAGACGTTGGCGCAACGTTTGGCTGAATCAAAGACATTACCGGCATCGTATGCTTATCGTTTGGCGCCAAGCGAAAAATCATCCGCTTCCTCCGGATTTTTGAAATCACAAGATGCTTATTCCATTGCAGACCGTCCGCGCGAAGTTTATACGCGGCGGAATCTCGAGCGGGCAATCCATGATGATTTATTTGCGCGTGCCGCAAATCAGCCGGATATTCCCGGGCCAATTGAAGATCTTTCCTGCCGGGAGAAGATCACCTTCGACAGTCGACCCTATCTGGGTCAGTTAGCCGAAACCTATCTGGTATTTGGCGGCTCCGACTCTATGATGCTGGTTGACCAGCACGCGGCGCATGAAAGAATCATTCTGGAGCGCCTGAAGGCATCATCTATCATGAAGACGTTCAGTCAACCCTTGTTGATTCCGGAGGTTGTCAGCCTTGCGCCCGCGCAGGTCGCTCTCCTGGAAGACGCAATCCCCCTGCTTTCCGATATCGGTCTGGAATTGGAAATATTCGGCCGGGATACCGTTGTGGTAAAGGCCATGCCTGTATCGGTGCAGCATGTTCCTGCGGGTGACATCATTTCCGATCTGGCCGATCAACTGAGCGACGGGCAGTCATCCCCATCCCTTGTGGAGCGTAAAGAAAAGATACTGGCCTCCCTGGCTTGCCGTGCCGCGATCAAGGCCAATGCAACCCTTTCCCCGGAAGAAGTCGAGGCTTTGTGCCGGGATCTGGAGGCGACGCCTTTTAATGCAACCTGTCCGCACGGACGCCCGATCCGTGTGCAGTTTTCTCTCACTGAAATTGAAAGAATGTTTAAACGGAAATAACATGCCCAAAATTCCGCTTGTTGTTATTTGTTCGCCCACGGCGACAGGGAAAACCCATCTTGCCATCGAACTGGCCCAGGCCGCGGACGGAGAAATCGTCAATGCCGACTCGCTTCAGGTATACCGTTATCTGGATATCGGCACGGCCAAACCAACGCGTGCTGAAAGGGAACGGGTGCCGCATCATCTTATCGATGTGGTTGACCCGGATGGCGAATATAACGCCGCCATTTATGCGGAACAGGCCAGGGCGATTATTGAAAAACGGACGCGGGAGGGTAAACAGATCTTTGTGGTCGGCGGAACGGGTTTATATATCCGCGCGCTTTTGCGAGGAATCATCGCAACACCGCCTGTCGATCTGAAGGTCCGCAATTATTATAAGGGGCTCCGTGATCTTTACGGTAAGGAATACCTTTTCAAACTTCTCAGTGAAAAAGACCCGTTGGCGGCCCGGCACATGCACCCGAATGACGCTGTGCGAATTATTCGCGCGCTGGAGGTTTTGGAGCAAAGCGGCCAATCCATTATAGACTTGCAGAAAAAACACGCCTTTGCCGACAGCCCTTACGATGTTTGCAAAATAGGTCTTCATGTTGAACGCGCCGAATTGAAAAAACGTATCGCCGCGAGAACAGAGCGCATGGCCAGTGCGGGGCTGGTTGATGAAGTGCGCGGGATTTTGGGGCGCGGCTACAGTGATAATCTCAAGCCGCTGCAATCCCTGGGATATAAACAGGTTGTTGAATTTATCCATGGCCGATACAACTGGGAACAGGCGGTTGATTTCATTAACCGCGCCACCTGGCAGTATTCCAAAAGACAGTTGACGTGGTTTGCGGCGGATGAGGCCATCCACTGGTTCATGCCGGATCAATATGAACAAATAAAAGAAACCGTGGAAACATTTCAGGCAGGCAGGAATGTGCCCTGAGCATCACCTCTAATGCATCGGCAGACCACGATCCTGAATCAATTATGACTTGACTTAAACCCGCACAAACGCTAATGATGATAAGCTTTTTCACTGAAAATGGATCAGATGTTTAAAGGGATTGCCCCTTTATAAAAAGAATGGAGCAAAGCGTGTTTCTTCCTTGTCGGACAAACGGAATTCTTATTCTTTTCAAAATACTTGCGTTTACTCTGCTGATTGCGGGTTGCGAAACATCGCGTCTCATGCCGTTGATCCAATTGGATACACCTGAACATCATACCTATGCAGGAATCAAACTGATAGATCAGAAAAAATATTATGAAGCTCAGAAGGAATTCGAACTGGCGCTTCAATTAAACCGGGAATTTTCAAAAGCCCACACCGGTCTCGGATTGGTTAAAACCTACACCTCTGATTTTAAAGGCGCCCGGGATCATCTTGAAAAAGGGGCCCGGTATGCCCGGTCGGACGAAGAGCGGCTCTTCCGCCATCTCAGCATGATACGTTACCAGACGCAAAGCCGGTTGGAAAGGAAATGGCTGGATGACACTCAAGATGAGTTCAGAGCGGCAGTTAAAATTGATCCGCAAAATTCATCTGCTTACTATTTTATGGGGCTGGCCTTCAAACAGGCCTGTAACTTTAATGCAGCGGGGGACATGTTTGCAAAAGTTTTGGCGCTGCGCTCGGACTATTCAAGCGAAGCGGATCAGGAGTTAAACTTTATCCGGAAAGTTCAGCGGGCGATGCCGGTATCCATTGTCGGCCAGCGGATTGCTCTGATAGACAGCGTTACCCGTGCGGATGCCGCTGCCTTGTTCATGGAAGAATTGCAGATCGATGTTTTGTATCAAAGAAGATTGGCGCGGACTTCCGGCGTCCCCGCTGATAAAACAGCGCTTATCAAAACGACTGCCAAAGACATTGCCGGTCATCCTTTCAAAGCGGATATTGAGGGGATATTGAAAATCGGCGTACGTCTTCTCGAAAATGATCCGGAGGGCAATTTTAAACCAAACGACGTATGCTCCCGGGCGGAATTTGCGATGATGCTGGAGGATATTATGGTCAGAGTTACGGGTGATCGTTCAATATCTCAGCGGTTTGTCGGCGCGAGATCTCCATTCTCCGATATAAAGAATTCTTCACCTTATTTCAATGCCGCCATGGTTGTGACAACCCGTGGTCTGATGGAAATCAAGAACGCAATCGCCGGAGAATTTGCGCCGAATAAATCCATGACAGGTGTGGATGCGCTGCTCAGCATCCGGGCGCTCAAGGACAAATGGAATTATAACTGATTAACGTGGTGACGTTTTGCAGGATGCGGATTCCTTTTGATCCGCAGGAATCGTTAGCATATGCCGTCAACCGGAACTGAAGTCGAAAAGGGCGCAAGCCCTTTTGTGTATTTATAGAGGGGAGAATAACATTTCATGGCAACAAAAGAGTTAGGCAAGGCGTTTGAGCCATCCGAGGCCGAAAAAAGATTGTACGATTACTGGCTGAAAAATAATTATTTTCACGCGCAAGATAAAAGTGACGCTCCAGCATTTTCCATTGTGATCCCGCCTCCGAATGTGACCGGGATGCTGCATATGGGGCATGCGCTGAACAATACCCTTCAGGATGTCATTATCCGTTTCAAAAGGATGCAGGGCTACAACACTTTGTGGATGCCGGGCATGGACCACGCGGGCATAGCGACGCAGAATGTGGTGGAACAGCAATTGATGAAAGAAGGGCTTTCTCGTCATGATCTGGGACGTGAAAAATTTATTGCCCGTGTCTGGGAATGGAAAGAAAAATACGGCGGTGTGATTATCAATCAGTTGAAGCGTCTGGGTTGCTCCTGCGATTGGGAAAGAGAACGTTTCACGATGGACAAGGGCCTTTCGCAGGCTGTCCGGGAGGTATTTGTCCGGCTTTACAATGAAGACATGATTTACCAGGGTGACTATATCGTCAACTGGTGTCCGCGCTGCCATACCGCCATTTCCGACCTGGAAGTTGAATTCAAGCAGGACCAAAGCTTTTTGTGGAATATCCGCTATCCGTTTGCCGAGGGGGGCGGAGAGATCATCGTGGCCACAACCCGTCCTGAAACCATGCTGGGCGATACCGCTGTGGCTGTTCATCCGGATGATCCGCGCTATAAAGACAAGATCGGCAAATTCGTCATATTGCCGCTCATGAATAAAAAGATCCCAATCATCGCCGACGACTATGTCACCATGGATTTCGGTTCCGGTGCGGTAAAAATCACTCCCGGTTCCGACCCGAATGACTTTGCCATGGCTCAGCGCCATCATCTGGAGATCATTTCAATCATGGACGGACATGGCATGATCAATGAACACGGCGGCAAGTACAAAGGACAGGATCGTTATGAGGCCCGCCGGAATGTCGTTGCCGATCTGGAGAAGGGCGGCTTTATGGTCGGGACTGAACCTTACGGGCACAATGTCGGGCAGTGTTACCGGTGTAAAACGGATATCGAACCGATGGTGTCCAAGCAGTGGTTTGTTAAAATCAAGCCCCTGGCCAAGCAGGCGATGGCCGCCGTCACGAAGAAAAAAACAAGAATTGTTCCTTCCACGTGGGAAGCCACGTATTTTGACTGGATGACCAACATCCGCGACTGGTGCATCTCCCGGCAGTTATGGTGGGGGCATCGTATTCCCGTCTGGTACTGCGACGGATGCGGTAAGGTGATTGTCACCACCACGGATCCTGATGTGTGTCCCGTTTGCGGCGGCGCGTCACTCCGGCAGGATGAAGACGTGCTTGATACGTGGTTCAGCTCTTCTCTCTGGCCTTTTTCAACCTTAGGCTGGCCCAAAAGAACAAAGGCGCTTAAAACATTTTATCCGACATCCCTTCTGATCACGGGATTTGATATTCTCTTTTTCTGGGTGGCCCGCATGATGATGATGGGCATTTACGTTATGAAGGACGTTCCTTTCAAGGATGTCTATCTCCATGCGCTGGTGCGCGACGAAAAAGGCGAGAAAATGAGCAAGTCCAAAGGGAACAGCATCGATCCCATCGTGATGATTGATCAATACGGTACGGATGCTTTCCGTTTCACGCTGGCCGCCTATACGGCTCAGGGGCGCGATGTGCGCATGTCGCCGGAACGTATCGAAGGCTATAAATTTTTTGTCAATAAAATATGGAATGCCGCCAAGCTGACGCTGGGGAATCTGTCGGATTATGATCCGTCGGCGCCCTGCGCCGCGCCGGATTCGCTGCCGGAGAAATGGATCAAAGCGAAACTGAACGAAACGATTGCCGATGTGACCAGGAGCCTTGATGAATATCGATTCAACGACGCAACCGCCGCCATTTATAATTTTATCTGGCATGAATACTGCGACTGGTATCTGGAAGTCAGCAAGCCCGCGCTCTATGGCAAGATCGGTCCCGAGCAAAAACAGGTGACGCAGCGAACGATGCGAGAAGTGTTCGGCATCATGTTACAACTGCTGCATCCCTTCATGCCGTTTGTGACGGAAGAACTCTGGCAGGCCTTGCAGGACAGCGACGAACATTCGATCATGATCAGCACGTTTCCCGTTGTTCAGGAAGGTTGGAACGAAAAATCAGCCGAACAGGAGATGGAAATGCTCATGGAGATCATTACCTCTATCCGCAACATCCGGGGTGAAATGCGTATTCCGCCTTCTCTGAAACTGAAGGCACTAATCTCCACGGCGGACGAACAAAATAAAAAGACCGTTGAAGCCGGCGCCGGTTACGTGCTGAATCTGGCTAACCTTGAATCCCTGGTGGTTGATGTGAATCTTCTGGAACCCAAGGGTGTGGCGACCGGTGTGATTGGTTCGACAAGAATATATGTTCCGCTGGCCGGCATTGTTGATATTGCCGGCGAAAAAGCGAGGCTGGAAAAAGAGCTGGCAAAAGTCGCCAAAGACCGGGAGCAGAGCTCCCGGAAACTTGCCAATCATGATTTTCGCGATAAAGCCGCTCCGGAAATTATAGCGAAGGAAGAAGAGAAATTAAAAAGCTTCCAGGAAAAATTCACCGCCCTGGAGGCCGCACTCAAGAAATTGAAAGAGATTGCCGAGTGATGGAAAAACAGATCCGTAACATCATCAAAACCGCGCTGTCAGAAGATATAGGCAACGGTGACATTACCACTGAGGCGATCGTCAGCCGGACCAAAAAGGGCAGGGCACAGGCCATTGCCAAAGATGATTTTATTGTTGCCGGTCTGGATATCTTTGAAGAAACTTTCAAATGC
>CAZDYR010000002.1:12433-23924 GCA_964509625.1 uncultured Smithella sp.
GATAAAAACCTCACCGTAAAAAAACGGATCGGTGACGGATGCCGGGTGAAAAAAGGCGCCGTGGTCGCCGAAGTAACGGGCAGTCTTGCAAGTATTCTGAAGGCTGAAAGAGTGGCGCTGAATCTGTTGCAGCGGATGTGCGGGATCGCGACTCTGTCCGCGAAATACGCGGAAGCGGTGCGTGGCATGAAGACGAGGATCCTTGATACGCGCAAAACCGTTCCCGGACTGCGCGTTCTGGATAAGATGGCTGTGCGTATCGGCGGGGCCTTTAACCACCGAACAGGCCTGTATGACGGTGTGCTCATTAAAGACAATCATATCGAAGCTGCCGGCGGCATTACGGCGGCCGTGGCGGCACAGAGAAAATACATGCGGCGTCCCATGAAAATCGAAGTCGAAACAAAAAATCTGCGGGAAGTCAGGGAAGCCGTGGCCTGCGGCGTGGATATAATCATGCTGGATAACATGACGAATCGCGCCATGAAGAAAGCCGTCGAGTATATCGCGGATCGTGCGCTAACCGAGGCTTCCGGAAATGTCAATCTGAGACGCGTTGCCAAGATAGCGGCGGCCGGTGTGGATTATATTTCCGTGGGCGAGCTCACCCACTCCGTGCGTGCTGCGGATATATCGCTTAAGATTAAAGGCGAGAGGTGAGGCGTCGTTCGCATCTCGTATCTCGTGAAACGTGAAAAAATAATACCCTGCGTTATGAACTTAAATCAGGAATATCTAAGAAAAAACCTTGCCGGGAAATTCATCGGTCATCCCCTTTACTATTACGAAGAAATCGGTTCGACCAACGATGAAGCCTTTCATCTAGGCGTGGCAGGCGCGCCGGAAGGAACGGTTTTAATTGCTGAAAGCCAGATGGCGGGAAAGGGCAGAATGCAGCGCGTCTGGTATTCGCCGCCGGGGGCGAATATTTACACATCCATCATCTTACGTCCCATGTTTGAAGCGCCGCGCGCGCCTCAGATTTCCATTGCCGCCGGGGTGGCTGTCGCTGAAATTCTCGAGGATTACTGCCCGGGTAAAGTCAGGCTTAAATGGCCCAACGATGTTCTCATCGAAGGGAAAAAAATCTGCGGGATTCTGGCACAGATGAAAATGTCGGGAGGAGACATTGATTTTATTGTCGTGGGTATCGGCATGAACATCAATTTGAGCTATGAGCAATTCCCCAAAGATATTCAAAAAATCGCCACATCACTGTCTATTGAAACCGGCCGTGAAATTTCCCGGGCGGATTTGATAATTCGTCTGTATGAAAATGTGGCAAAATGGTATAGAGAACTCGCTCAATACGGTTTCGATCCGGTCAGGGAAAAATGGCTCAGCCTTTCCTGCATGATCGGTCAACCCGTATCGGTCATGTTTCAGGATGAGAGAGTGAGCGGCAGGGCGGTTGGCCTGGGTGAAGACGGTTCATTGGTGCTCCTGACGAATCAAAATGAAACTCGGCTGGTTTCGGCGGGCGATGCGACCATATTAAAGGGGTGAATATTTATGCTTCTCGTAATTGATGTAGGCAACACCAATACCGTCCTGGGGCTGTTTGATGAGGACGAATTACTGCATGATTGGCGGATTCGAACGGAAATTGACCATACGATTGACGAGTATGGTGTGTTGATTTATAATTTATATCAATCCAGTCGGATGAAGGCCAAAGAAATCAAGTCGGTCACGGATATCATCATTTCCTGTGTCGTTCCGCCGATGCTTAACATTCTTGAACCTCTCTGCGTCAAATATTTCAACATCAAACCCCTGATTGTCGGTCCCGGAATTAAAACCGGAATGCCGATTTTTTACGATAATCCCAAGGAAGTCGGAGCGGACAGGATTGTCAACGCAGTGGCCGCCTTCGATAAGTATCGCAAGGAATCCATCATCGTGGATTTTGGCACGGCAACGACGTTTGATTATGTTTCGCCAAAGGGTGAATATATGGGCGGCTGTATCGCGCCGGGTATTGTGATTTCCAGTGAGGCGCTGTTTGAACGTGCATCGAAGCTGCCGCGCGTGGAGTTCAGCAAACCCAAAACGGTGATCACGAAAGACACGGTCAGCGCCATGCAGGCGGGAATTATGTTCGGTTACGCGGGACTGGTGGATGGCATCGTGAGCCGGATGAAAGCGGAAGTTAAATCCAATCCCATTGTGATTGCCACGGGAGGCCTGGCGCGGGTTGTTGCTCCCGAGACGAAAACGATTGAAAAAATTGAAGAGATGCTGACGCTGGACGGTCTGCGCATTATTTATGAACTGAATAAGAAGTAAAGCATGTTGAATGTCGGCTTAACAGGCGGTATCGCCTGCGGGAAATCGACCGTTGCGCAAATGTTCGTGCGTCGAGGCGGTCATCTCATCGATTTTGATAAACTGGCTCATGAGGTGCAGGCCCCGGACATGCCGGCCTGGCGGGATGTTGTCGGTTTTTTCGGCCCGGATATCCTGTTGCCTGACAGACAAATTGATCGTAATAAGCTTGCGGCGATAGTGTTCAACAACCCCGAAAAACTTCGCAAGCTCAATTCCATCGTCCATCCGCGTGTTTTTGAACAGTGGTGTCTCCGACTGGAAAAAATAAAAGCGCTCAATCCTCACGCGATCGTCTTTGCGGATGTTCCTCTGCTGTTTGAAGGCGGGATGCAGCATCTTTTTGATTTGACGATTCTGGTGATGATCGAACCTGAAGAGCAGATTGAACGTTTGATGGCACGCAACGCGGTTTCCCGTCAAGAAGCCGAATGCCGCTTGAAAAGCCAGATGCCGATTCATGATAAAGTACGCCTTGCGGACATTGTGATTGATAACCAACGTACCGTCCGGGAGACTGAGAAACATGTGGAGAGTGTGTGGAAAGATCTGCTGGAAAAGGAAAAGAGTATGAATAGCAGATGATGGAGGTCCGGAGCCTTTAAAAATCAGGCTTGATTCCTGAAAAGATATTATAAAAACTGGAGGATAAAAACGATGATTGAAAAAAACGTCAAAACGGATTTCAGCGCGAAAGTTTCCGAGCCGGTGATCGGATCGGGCACCTTTGTCCATCCGCTGGCGGCGGTGATCGGCAATGTGATTCTGGGGAACAATGTCATGGTCGCACCAACGGCCTGTGTTCGCGGTGATGAAGGGCAGCCGCTGTATATCGGCAACGATACCAATGTGCAGGATGGGGTGGTCATTCACGCGCTGGAGACGGAATTGAACGGCAAGACCGTGGAGAAAAACCAGATGGACGTAAATGGCAAAAAATACGCGGTTTATGTAGGCGAACGCGTATCGCTGGCGCATCAGGTTCAGATTCACGGCCCGGCGGTCGTCATGGATGATACATTCGTGGGGATGAAAGTTCTGGTTTTCAAGTCTTTTGTCGGGAAGAACTGTGTCATTGAACCGGGTGTGATTCTGATGGGTGTCAAGGTGGCTGATGGCCGCTATGCGCCGGTTGGTTCGATTGTTAAAACACAGGCTGAAGCGGACGCATTGCCGGTCATTACGGCGGACTATCCCATGAAGGACATGAATAAGGGTGTATTGCACGTGAACAAGGCGCTGGCCAAAGGCTATCTGGCCGTGGCCTCATAGGTCATTCAAGTCGGAGGAAAAATATGGCGGCCGGCTTTATCCTGAAAATAGAGCCGGCTGTTTTTCGTTGCCGTATGTTAGTAAAAATCAAACCTTTCCGCCAAAAGCAATCCCCGCGTTCCTGTTTATCCTGCGGCAGGACGGACAATATGAGGAACCGCCGGTATTGTTCCGTGACATGCCGGCAGCATCTGCGTCAAAAACTGACAACCCGTACGGGATTACTGGAAGCTTTGAACGTCCGGCACGCCACGTTTTATTTTACGGATGACATCATTGTAATGGACATTGTCGTGCGTGATGTGCGGGAAGTATTCCGTTACACGGCCACACGTACAAAAGGGAGCCGGCCTGCGGATGATTTCGGAAAAATGGCCAACCATCTCGGGGAGGCCTGGTGGGCGGAAGAGGGACGGACCAGGAAAAAATATATGGCGACGCGCAAGCTTTTGGAGATGGCTGAAAAACATGACGGGGAGGGTCTTGTCCGGCCGCGTTTAATCAAAATGGCCAGTGTCCGCTCGGAGAGCCTGCGATATCTGGACATTAGCAAAGCCCAGCTGGGTTCGACTGAATTAGCCAAGCTCATCAAGGCCGCGTACCGACGACAGGTGAAAATTCATCATCCCGATGCCGGCGGCGAAGCCACAACCTTCAGAAAAATTCATGATGCCTACAAGGAGCTTTTAAGGTGGGCCGATCATCCGATATTCACGCGTCGTCGCGGGTTCCCGGATAAATGGTACTACGACGGCGCCAATCAGAAATGGACTCAACCGGTGCAAAAGAAACGTTAATAACGGCTCGAAAAAGTGAAGCAACCAAAATACCACCGAATGCCCGTGCGCATATCCGTGCTTTAAATTCTTGTATCTGATTGCAGAATATCGATACGTTTATCAGCCTGTCAAAAGTATTTCGTTCTTTCATTTGAAATGTGAAAATATGCCTCAAGAAAAGTCAACGCCGTGCCGATTAAACAATATCGTGTGATGGTTGCGCGCCCTGGTTTCTGCGATTTTCCTTTTTCGACTTTGCCCGGAAAATCGGATCCAAAAGAGAAACAAGCGAAATGTAAAGATGTTGCTTTGGTCTCATGAGATGTGCAGACGATAACGGTTTTCAGCGAGGATCCCATGCGTTTCCCTTTTTTCAAGACCATCAGAACTCATCTGCTGTTGATCGTATTGATATCTGTTCTGCCTGCTTTGGCAATCATGATTTATTCAGGAGTCCGTGAGCGTTCTCATGCCGTCGACATGGCCAAGTCAGACGCTTTGCAGGTTGTAAAAAATTTCTCCTATGACCATGAACGCGCCGTGGAAAGCACCCGTCAGTTTCTCATGACACTTGCCAGAGTTCCCGATATCCGCAAGATGAATGCCGCCGCGAGCAACGATCTTCTCTCGCAGTTGTTGAAGCAGAATCCGTTGTACAGCACCCTTTTTGTGGTCACCGCTGAAGGTTTCGTGCACGCAACAGGCCTGCCCCCATTGCCCCCCAAGCCCATCGGAGTGCTGCAAAGAAGATATTTTCAGGAAATTGTTCGTTCAAACGATTTTTCTGTCGGAGAGTATGCCATTTGCCCGGCTGTTAAACGGCCGGTTCTCCATTTTGCGTATCCCATAAAAGATGATAACGGCCGGTTCAAAGGTGCCGTCGCTCTTTCTCTGGATCTTGCCCGTTACGCGAAAATGTTCCCCATGGATAAGCTCCCTCAAGGTTCAACATTGTCCCTGAGCGATTATAAAGGGGTTCAACTCTATCGCTATCCGGGCAAGGAAGATAATCTGCCAAAACGTGAAGATGCTCCCGTCATCCAGAAAATGCTGTCCCGGGATGAGGAAGGGGTCTTTACCTATACCGGACCGGACTCCGTATCAAGACTCAATGCCTATAAACGTTTTCAGTTACAGCCCCGGGAATCCCCCTATCTTTTTATGAGGATCGGTATTCCCGAAGGCAAGGCCCTCATGCCCGCCAAGACCGCTCTGTTAACCAATGTGCTGTTGCTTTTGCTTGCCGTTGTCGGCATCATGTTTGTTGCCTGGTTTCTCGGAAACGCGACGATCGTGAAGAGGCTTGGCGTTCTCGTTGACGCATCGCGGAAATTAGAACGCGGGGATCTGAAAACCAGAACCGCTCTAGACTATCAGCGCGACGAATTGGGTGAACTGAGCAAAGCCTTTGACGAGATGGCCGAGGCCTTGGAAAAAAGGAATATGGAACGCCAGCAGGCTGAGGAAGAGCGTGAAAAACTCATTTCAAGCCTGCAGCAAGCTTTGTCGGAAGTTAAGAAGCTCAGTGGCATGCTGCCTATCTGTGCCTCTTGTAAAAAAATCCGGGATGACCGGGGGTACTGGAATCAAATTGAAGGCTACATCAGAGAACATGCCGAAGTGGAATTCAACCATGCTCTTTGTCCGGATTGCGCTAAAACGTTATATCCCGAATACTATGACAAAATACGTGCCGACGAAAATAAGGACCGGGACAGTTCCCGGGCCGACTAGTATTCGTAGGGCAGGTCATATTTATGAGCCTTGGAAAGCCATGTGAGATATTCCCTTAATGCTTCAATACCCGTCAGGCCGTTGCTTGCGTCTATAGGTTTATCAAGCCCCATCTGTGTTTTGGCCGTCATTTCTTCCAGTCTCCTGTAATCCGGCAGAGACATTTTAACGGTGGATAAATATTCGTCCAGAAGTGCCAGATACTGAGGTGAATATGTGTCACAATATCGTTGCTGAGCGTCTTTAAGTTTCAGGGCAACCTGATCCATGCGCTGTGTCTGCTCCTTGCTGACAACGACACTGCCCATCAAAGATAGTTGACGATGCAGGGGGACGATTTCTTTTTCTTTCATGATTGCCGCCTGATGATCCAAATCTTTGAATTTTGCCAGGACGGCGGTTTTGCGGGCACGAATTTTTTCCTGCAAATCTTTTTGCTCACTTTCAATAGATTTTGTTTGCTGAGTCGGTTTCTGGATTTTCAGGTCCGGCTGCACATTCTCCGAGCGTCCTTGTTTTTCTTCATGTGTTTTCCCGCTTTTCCCGGTGATTTTTCTCACGGAGCCCGGCTGTTTCTCAAGGTGAGCGGTAATTGAGTCCCGGTTGGCATCCAGATAGATTTGCATATCTTCTTTTCGCTGCATGATGTCTTTATCCATTTTGTCTTTCAGACTGCGAACAGATTTATCGAAGGCGGCTTTTTCAGCCGTATTGATTTTGCATGACTTGATGGGGATTGCCGGAATTTGCGGCAGATAGGTTTCCGGCGAGGTTTGAGCCTGAGCAAAGGAAGCGGCAAAGACGAAAACCAGTACAACTGTGAAATATTTCATTTTATCATCTCCCAAGAGTGGAATAATTTTTCATCTCTGTCCAAGTAAAAAATATAAAAAATAAGACTTTCATGTCAAGATGTTTCTCTTATCCTTTATCCGTTAATCTTCTTTACATCCTCCGGTGTATTCAGGTTTTGGAAAAGAAGACCATCCGGATCAAAAGGACGAATCTGCTCATCCTTAATCGCCAGAACCCGCATATCCCTGTAAAATCCTGTCACTTTGAGTTTGTCCATTAAAAGCAGTCTTTTAATGGAGGGCAGACAGCTTCGTGAATAAATGGCATGCAACGCCTGATAACCTCCGGGAACTTCCGGCACAACCACGTCATGATGACCTGCCAGGCCCATCATGCAGGCAATAAAATCCCTGCTTAAAGAAGGCATATCGCACGGACAGGCAAAGGCATAATGATATTTTGCGTAAAACAGACCTGTATAAATCCCCCCAAGAGGACCTTTGCCTTTATAAATATCCGTTACGACGGAGGCATCGGAAAATTCAAGGTAAGAAACAGGATCATTGGTCACAATAATAATTTCAGGAAACAGTTGCCGATAAATTTGAAGGATACGATCCATTAAGCGTGTTCCGCAAATTTCCAGAAAGGCCTTATTGGTCCCCATCCGGGAATTTTTTCCGCCGGCCAGAATGATTCCTGACATCGGATGATGCACATGATTGTATTTATGTTGATCCATGACGTTTCTTGATTCATTATTCTTTCTAAATATAACGACCTTTAATATCTTATTTGAAAATAATGACTATTGTCCACACTTTTTTGTTGACACTTGAAATGTAAGCCTATAAAAGCCGAAAATCGTTCTTTTTACTAATTTTCGGAGGGGGAATTTTATGGTTTCTGAGGAAAAGGTTTTTGGAATGCCTGCGGAAAGCGGCAGGTGGTTGTTTGTCGTATTGGGAATCGTGATGAATGTTTGCCTGGGCGCTGTTTATGCTTACAGCATCTTTCTGAAACCGGTGAAAGATGCGTTTGTCGGCGTATCGGCGTTTCAAGCCGGCCTGCCGTTTATGGTTTTTCTGGCTTTCTTCGCTGTTTTAATGTTTTTCGGCGGCCGAGTCATGGAAAAACTGGGACCGCGCAAACTGGGTATCATTGGCGGTATCATCGTCGGTTTAGGCTGGCTGTTGTCCGCTTTTGCTCCCAATATCTGGGTGCTCGTTCTGACTTACGGCGTTATCGCCGGATCAGGCGTCGGTCTCGTTTACGGCTGTCCGGTATCCATGGGCGCCAAATGGTTTCCGGATAGAAAAGGTCTGGCGGTTGGTCTGATGCTTGCCGGCTTCGGCGGATCGGCGCTCATCACGGGCAAAATTGCCAACGCATTGATTCCGTCAGTCGGGCTCTCGTCGACTTTTATGTATTTCGGCATCGCGTTCGGCTTGATTCTGATTGTGCTTAGCCTTCCGTTTCGCTTTCCTGCAGCGGGTTGGGTGCCCGCCGGCTGGAAACCCGCCGCCGGAGCTGCGGTTGCCGTAGACTTCGCGCCGGGTGAGATGGTAAAAACCGGAACATTCTGGGGCCTGTTTCTGTGCTTCATTATTGGCGCTGTGGCCGGTTTGATGGCTATCGGTATTTCCAAACCCGTGGGGAATGAAATTATCAAAATTTCCGGTGAGACGGCCGCCACGCTGGTGGGTGTCTTTGCCGTTTTCAACGCGGTGGGACGCCCGCTGTTCGGCTTCCTCACGGATAAAATTACGCCCCGCAACGCCGCCATTCTCAACCTGGCCCTGATTCTCGTCGTGTCGATCATTATGATCATCGCAAAGGAAGGCGATACGGGGCTTTACACGTTCAGCTTCATCGGCTTCTGGCTGGGTCTGGGCGGCTGGCTGGCGATAGCTCCCACGGCAACCGCCGCGTTTTTCGGCATGAAACATTACGCGCGCAACTACGGCGTGGTCTTTTTTGCCTACGGTATCGGTGCCATCATCGGCGGGATTATTTCCGGACAGGCCAAGGACGTATTCGGGACGTATACCGTTGCCTTCTATCCCACAACCGTGCTTGCCGCTGTCGGTTTAGTTCTGGCCGTCCTTCTGCTTAAAACGCCCCAAAAAGCCTAATGCAAAAAAACATAATGGAATTTGCATGAAAGAATCAAAACCCCTCCACCGTCGAATGCGGGGGAGGGGTTTTGATAGGAATTACCGGATGATTTTTCGGTCAATGCCGATACGCTGACTGCCTTCACGCTCGACCATGGAGTGACCATCCCCTTTGCCCCGGAATCGCTTGACGTTGAGCATGAAAATTTCCAGTTTGCTGAGCACATTAGGCGGCAAAAGATTTCCGTCAATTTCAATGGAGATGGTAGGATATTTTCTTTCCCGGGCCCAGGGCGTATAAAGCCCTTCAATGACCCGGCCGATCAGGCAGGCAAAGGGTGAGATGTTCACGATGCCGGAGTAGCCGTCCATCATTGCCGTAGCGGCGACTCCGCTGGAGATGCTGATTTCCGAATGCAGCTCATGACTGACGAAATGTTTCTCCGTGTTTTTCATGATGGCCCGCATATCATGCGGCGTATGCGGCACGAGGCCGGTTGTAATCAAGGTGTTGCGGATGTTTCTTTCCACGTTTTTTTTATAGATATGTTCAATGTTCCAGTTGATGATGTCTCGAAACTCACGTGTAAAAATACGCTGGTACCACGGGGCCAGTTTGAGTTTTTTCCTGAGCTCGTAATGCCGGACAAAATCGCAGTAGTAAAACCATTCGGCAACGTTAGACACCTTGCCGACGATACCGTGGCGGCTGAACTGCTGAATCAATTCATCAACGGCGAAGTCGTCACGCCGGACATAGATTTCTCCCACAATCAGCACTTTCGGGCAGTCTTCCATTTTCCGGGCCAGCGGAATTTGAGAAATCGTACCGGCGATATCCTTCAGCACCGGAAGAACTTTCGTAATATCCCGTTCGGCCACACTGAGCATTTTTTGCCAGATCTGATCGTAAATCCTCATGGCCTCGGCTGGATCAGCGGCACATGTCCTCAAAGAGGTTTCCACATCTTTCATATAGTCGCCGATGACCGCTGCCCACCAGGCGTATTTGGTGAATTCCGGACCCAGTTCAGTATAGGAATTATCCGCTTCCAGCGTAAAGACGACCACATTTTCCAGACGCAGATCCCTGAAGAGATTTTCGTAGAAGACAAAGTACTGGCCGGTCCGGCAGGGGCCCGTCGTTGTCGGAACAAAAAGAATATAGATTTCATCTTTGCGGTATTGGTCGGAAGACAAATATTTCAAAGCACTGCCAAGCACCAGATGGGACGGCAGGCATTCTTTGCCGGAGGCGTGATTGCGCGCCATTTGCAGCGTGTAGATATCCGGCACAGGCATGGTCTGCGCGTTGATGCCCAGGCCACGAATCGTCGCGCCGATCATTTCCGCCGAAAGTCTGCCCATATTCGATAAAAGCAGTTTGACACGCGGGTTATTTCGAATCGGGATCTTTTCGCCGGTGATATGATTTTTAATGTGTATCTCTTCGCCGGGTTTGTTGATGAAGCGCAGCCCGTTGTCGTATCGTTCCTCGCGGATATCGGTGAGCTTGGAGCGGTAGCCTTCGATGATATCCAGAAACGCTTCAATGCGTGTATCGACGCCGGCATCGGCCGTGTGGGAATCCAGCTCCAGGATCAGGAATGGTTTGGTTCCCATGATCCATTTTAAATAATGCAGCATGAAGGAATCGGGTGCGCAGGAAAAATTGGAAATGTACGTGACGAAAATATTTTCTTCATCTTTCAGCAGCGTGCCGGCCTTCATATCCTGCTGGCCATAATACCAGTACATGTTGGGGTAAATGACCTCATCGGCGAATGGGAGAATGTCAAACGGGATGACCGAATAACCGCGTGAAGTGTATTTTCGGGGAATTCCCATGTTGGCGTCGGCGGTGAATGAATTGTAGGGGCGTCCCAGAAGGGCGATAACAGGCCGCTGGGCATGGCGCGCCTCTTCAAGCGCCTGTTTGCCCAGCTCAGTAAATCTGGCAAAACATTCCATTTGCTTTTTATAGGCGATGTTAAAGGCGTTTTTTGCCTCGTTTTCGCCAATGCCAAGTTTGGCAGCCATCGTGATAAAATGCTCAGTGGCTTTTTCAATGCCATACATAAAGCTGACTACAGGTGTTAAATATTTTTCATCCGGTATTTCCGGGAATGCTTTTTTGATATAATAGGGCAGACCCTGTGTAATCGGACAGAAACAGGCCGGGGCGATTTCTTCATAGCTTTCCATATCACGAAAATGAGGCAGGAAAATGTAATCGATCTTGCGATTCAGGATATCCTGAACGGCGCCGTGCGCGATTTCCGCCGGAAAGCAGTAACTGCTTTCGACACGGGCGGTCCCCTCGGGGGAAATCTCCTCGGAAACAAAGGTCTCGATGCCCAGGGTGTGGAAGAACCATGAATACAGCGGCCACAGCGTGTAAATGGAAAAACAGCGGGGAATGCCGACGACAAAATCCTTTTTCTTAATCAGCGAGGCCGGATCAGG
>CAZDYR010000003.1:0-10823 GCA_964509625.1 uncultured Smithella sp.
GTCCATAGTCATCACGTAGTAGGCGACGGTTCCCCCGACAGAGATCAGTAAGATCAAAAAAAACAATATAAATAAAACTTTGAGAATTTTGGACAGCTGTCCCGGTTGTTCCGGCTTTTTTTTACGTTCCGTCATGGTTTAGCACCTATTCTTCCGTGTGAACTTCATTTTCTACAGGATTTCTTTTCTTCTTTCCGGCAAACTTAGCCACAAATATACTCACTTCGTAAAGAAACAGCAAGGGGATTGCCATCATAAGCTGGCTGAAGGCGTCCGGCGAAGGTGTGAGAATCGCTGCGGCGACAAACATGAGCAAGATGGCGTATTTTCTGTTTTTGGACAGCAGCTTGTCCGTAACAATGCCGAGTTTCGCCAGGAAGAAAATCAGCACAGGCAGCTGGAATGACAGGCCAAAGCCCAGCAGAAACTTGACGAAAAGCGAAAGGTATTCATTGAATGAAATCATCGCCTGTAAATACTGATTGTTGAAGCTGACAAAAAATTTAAACGCCGGCGGTAAAACAACAAAATAGCCGAAGACTATGCCGCCCACAAAAAGAATCGTGGAGGAGAAGACGAAGGGCACGACATACTTTTTTTCCTGCGGAAGCAGCGCCGGTGAGATAAATTTCCACACCTGATAAAAGATGAAAGGGCTGGTCAGAATCAGTGAAGAAAAAAAAGCAATCTTCATGTAAGTGAAAAAAGCCTGGGTCAGGCCGGTGTATATTAAATAACTGCTTTTGGGGAGTACGTCGGTCAGGGGATTGGTAATAATGGTAAATAACCGATCTTTAAAATAATAGCAGACGAGAAAACCGATTCCCAGAGCTATTAACGCGTTAGTCAGTCTTTTGCGCAGTTCAATTAAATGTTCCGTCAAAGACATTTTAAGATCTTCATTGGTTTCCATTATATACCGTTATGTTGAGTGTTGAAGTATTTGGAGTTATGTTGGATTTTGTTTTATCCCGGCATCATTTGCGGAATCTTCGGTTTTCTTTTCTTCCGTGTCAGGCTTTTTTAATAACAGGGAATCTTTCAGGCCATCGTCAGTGTTGGCCTTATCATCTTCTTTCAGGGCGTCTTTTAAATCTTCCGTAACGCCTTCAGTTGCGTTTTTGAAATCTCTAAAGCCTTTACCCAGTGTTTTCGCCAAATCGGGCAGCTTTTTGGGCCCGACAATCAAAAGCGCGATAATTGCGATAATAATCAGTTCCTGCACGCCAATGCCAAACATGGATGAACATCTCCCTACTAATTCTCTATTCTACCTATATATTGATTGACGTTTTTGTCAATGTTTTTCACCAGAACAAGCTGCCGCGGCCGGAATCGACTTCTCCGGTTAAAAATCAACTGCACCGCGAAATGATGCGGTCAATTAACGCTTCTCTGGCCTTAGCCAGATTAAATAACTGTATTGACACATCATCTATTCATTTTGACCCTTGACGGCGCTTCATGGATCCGATACTTCATCTTCATGACTCTTGATGATCAAATTGCCGAACTGACCCGGAAGGGATCTGGTACCGTAATGAAGATAGCTCGTCTGGGTGTTATTCTGATTGCCGCAAGTCTAGTGCTGGCAGGGGCCGCCAGCGGCCATCCTGTTTTCTATGGGACGGCACTTGCCTTTGCAATGCTGGCTTTAGCGATCTGGCAGACCACACCGCATATTCACAACGCCGTCAGAGGATTAAAAGAAGGTCTGAGGCAGGATGGCACCGTCGAGCTAAGCATTCACCAGTGGAAAGACGTGGAATCAAATTGCTATGATTCTTATTATGGTTTGGTATCAATGGATAACCAGCCGATGTGGCAAATGGAATTCGTAAGTCCTGAGAACTGGCAACCCGCGGAGGGCAGACATTCCGCACAGCTTGCCTTCATCCGGGGTGTCGAATGGCCGGTTGTTATTCTCACCCGGGACGGTCTTTTGTATCCCCGCTTTACGCCCAGGCGCGCAATCATCACTCAAAGATAACGTTGATCCCCGCTGAAGCGGCGAGCTTTAATTTTCAATAGCTTGCCGCAAGATAATTGGTCGTAATGCATAGATTGGCAACCTGTTGATATCAATTGTGAATAGTCATATGGCATCAGCCGGGGCGGTTATCGACGGCTGATAATATCTGGAATCCATTGCCCGTTTTTTATCTTGACAATATTATGACCATTAGTATAACGAAAAATCTCTGTTTATTGAATTTTCAACCATAGTCGGTTGCTCAAAAGCAGGAGAGAAGAGTCCTTTTTGCCGACCGAATCGACCTCGAAAAAAGCTATTACAAGTAAAGGCTGTTTTACTGGTCTACTATATAAAAAAACTAACCGAAAGTGAGGATCGAACATGAAGATTGAAGATGTGAAAAACGTATGTGTTGTTGGCGCCGGTAATATGGGTCATCAGATTGCTCTGCAGTGTGCCCTGTCCGGTTTCAAAACAGTCAGCACGGACGTCATTCCTGCAGTTCTGGAAAAAGCGGAAAAGTTTGTGGATACCTACCTGGCAGGGCGTGTGCAGAAAGGCAAGATGACGGAAGATGCGGCAAAGGCCGCCCGCTCCAGAATTTCCTTCACCGGCGATCTGAAAGTAGCCGCGAAAGATGCGGATGTCGTGATCGAAGCCGTTCTGGAAAGAGTCGACCTGAAGCGGAAAATCTTTGCCGATCTGGACAAGATTGCACCGGCCAATGCCATTTTGTGCTCGAACAGTTCGTTTATTGTGAGTTCCAGAATTGCCAGTGCCACCAATCGTCCCTCCCAGGTTTGCAACCTCCACTTCTTCAATCCGGCCCTCGTCATGAAGTTGGTTGAAGTGGTTCAGGGGCCCCATGTGTCCGACGAGACGGCAAAGTGCATGATGGACTTCTGCCTGAAAATCGACAAAGTTCCTATTCATATCAAGAAGGAAGTCGACGGATTTGTTCTGAACCGTATTTTCAGCGTCATTTCGAAAGAAGCCCTCTGGATGCTCGAAATGGGAGTGGCCTCTTACGAAGATATCGACAAGGCCTGTGTTTACGGTGCCGGCCATCCCATGGGTCCCTTCCGCCTCAATGACCTGACAGGCCTTGACCTGTCCTATGACATCTGCATGAGCCATTTCTATGAGTCCGGCAATCCGGCAGATCTGCCGAGCCCCAGTCTTGTAAAGAGATACACTGAAGGCAAATACGGTGAGAAAACCGGCGAAGGCTGGTATAGCTATAAAAAATAACTTTTGAGACACGCCCACCGGGACTGTTTTGGCCTCACGGGTGATGATAAGAAGACGCCCCGAAGTTTTCCTTTTTCGGGGCGTCTTTGCAAGTGGCTATGGATCGCAAATTCAAATCAGCATTGGTGGTTGAAGGAGGGGGGATGCGCGGCATTTTTGCAGCCGGTGTCCTTCATGCTTTCGGTCAGGCCGGATTCGATCCGTTCGATTTATATATCGGCGTTTCCGCCGGAGCCTGCCACCTGGCTTCGCATCTCGCGGGGCAAAACAGCCGCAACTTTGATATTACGCTCCGCTATTCTCTGGCGCCCGAATTTATCAATCCCTGGCGTTTTCTTAAAGGCGGCCATCTGCTGGATTTGGACTGGATGTGGAATGAGACCATCACCAATTACCGTCTGAATCTCAAGAATATTGACAAAAAACTCCGCATACAAAATAAAGAATACCTGATCGTTGCCACGTCGATGAACACCGGCGAGGCGCTGTATTTGAACCCCGATGAAAATACGCTGGAACACTATCTAAAGGTCTCCAGCTCTTTGCCGATTCTTTACCGCCGCATTCTGGACATTGATGGAGAGCAGGCAACCGACGGCGGTATGGCTGACTCCATTCCGGTTCAGGAAGCTTATCGCCGCGGAGCGAAGAACATCACCGTCATCCGGTCACGCCCGGCAGATTACATAAAAAAGGATAACCTGATTGCGCTCGCCGTCTTTTCCTGGTATTTTCGCAAATATCCGCGACTGGTGGAGTGTTTCAAAAAACGCGCGGAAAATTATAATACGTCTCTCGCGTTTATGAAAAACCCGCCGCAGGGCGTCCATGTGACTCAACTGACCCCGCCCGCGGATCTGGCCCTCGGGCGAACGACTAAAAATGAAGCCCCGCTGCGCGCAGCCTATGAAAAGGGCATTGACAACGGTAAAAGATTTATGGAATGCCGGATTTCACGCTGATGCGATAAATAACATCACAAAACATCGGCCTCTTTTACCCTTGATCAATGAGTTCAAAAAGATTGAAATGGAACAAATACTTGTAGGAATTTTAGTTGCCTTATTCATCGGACGTCTTGCCTTGCGTTTCGCCTTGCAGCGGCTCAATATTAAATATTTGCAATTGCACGGCAGGGAAATTCCTCCCGTTTTTGAGGGAGTGATTGACGGAGTGACGCTGAATAAAATGGTGGATTACACGTATGATCAGTCAAGATTGGAATCCACGCAGAACCTTGCGGGAGACATCATTGAACTTGCCGTATTATTTCTTATACTGCCGGGTTTGTTGATTTGGCTGCTTGGAATGAATATCCATGTAATCGGGCAGGCGTTGATTTTTTTCTCTGTGCTGGCACTCATCAATGGGATTGCCGGAATGCCATTTGATCTGTATCATACATTTGTTATTGAACGGAAATACGGCTTTTCCACCATCACCTGGAAATTGTGGCTGATTGATTTGGTCAAATCATTGCTTGTTTCAGGCGTGCTGATGGTGGTCATTGTCACTGTCCTGATAGCTTTCGTCGTCTTTTTCCCGAAGAGCTGGTGGTTCTGGGGCTGGATATTCTTTACTGTATTTCAGATTGTATTGATGTGGCTTTATCCGGTTTTCATCGCGCCGCTTTTCAATAAATTCGAACCAATCCGGGATGAATCCCTGCGGGACAAAATTACGGCCCTGATGGACAGGGCCGGCCTTAAAGCAAAAGGCATTTTTCAGGTGGATGAAGGCAAACGGTCCAGGCATACCAATGCTTACTTTACCGGCATCGGCAAAACGAAGCGCATCGTTTTATACGACACGCTGCTTTCGTCGCATACACATGAAGAAATCATATCCGTGCTGGCCCATGAAATCGGCCACTGGAAAAAGAAACATATTGTCAAGCAGCTAATTTTTATGATCTGCGCCTCACTGTTCCTTTTTTATGCTGTTTATCTTGCGGTGGCCTGGCCGCCGCTTTATCAAGCCTTCAATATTCCACAGACACCCGTTTATTCCGGGTTTTTCCTTGCGTCATTATATCTTTCGGCCGCGGGTTTCTTTCTGTCGCCCGCCGGCGCGGCGATCACGCGCCGTTTTGAACGTGAAGCCGACCGGATGGCATTTGGTTTAACCGGCACGGTTCAGCCGATGATCAGCGCTCTCAAACGTCTGGCAAAAGATAACTTGAGCAATCTCCATCCCCACCCCTGGTATGTCAGATTTTACTATTCTCATCCGCCGCTGGTTGAACGTATTGAATATTTGCAGGCATTGGATTATACGTCTATGAATCCATAGGAGGATACCTGTATGCCGATTTACGAATTTTACTGCAAAAAGTGCAACACCATTTATAATTTTTTTTCCAAATCGGTCAACACTAACAAAATTCCAATGTGCCCGAAGTGCAAAAAGATTTCTCTGTCACGGCAGATGTCCGTCTTTGCGGCCATTACCGGCGCGGCCAGGGACGATGCGGATGGTGATTACCTGACAGGGCTGGATGAAAGCAAAATGGAAAAAGCCATCATGCAGCTCGCGGCGGATGCCGAAAAAATAAAAGATGATGATCCGAAAGCCGCGGCAAAGCTCATGCGGAAGTTGTCGGATACGACGGGGCTGAAACTGGGTGATCAATTTCAGGAAGCCTTGCGGCGCCTGGAGACGGGCGAAGATCCGGATAAGATCGATGCAGAGATGGGAGATCTTCTGTCATCGGAAAATCCGTTCGGAGAAAAGCACGGCCGTAAAAGACCCGTGACGCGAAAACCTCATCATGATGAAACATTGCATGATCTCTAGACGGGCGCTCGGTCTGAAAGATATTTTTTGATGAAAGTATTTGAACCGGCGGCCATAGGCGCCATTTCTCTGGCCAATCGTTTTGTTCGCTCCGCAACCCAAGAGGGATTAGCGAGCAGTCAGGGTTATTGTTCACCCTCCTTGACGAAATTACTGGTGCAACTGGCTAAAGGCGGCGTCGGATTAATTATCACAGGTCACACGGCGGTAAGCAGGGAGGGACGCGCCGGCAGGCGGCGATTGTGTCTGTGGCATGACGATCATCTACCCGCTCTTGTTGATATGGTTGATGAGGTGCACAAAACAGGCGGTAAAATCGTGATTCAGCTTGGTCATGCGGGAATTGTCGCCAATACATCATTGACCGGCCGGGCGGCGCTTGGGCCAACGACCCGATTGCAAAACAGCGGGACAATCTGTCGTGAAATGACCAGATTCGACATTCGAAAAACAATCAACGATTTTTCCTTTGCCGCGATGCTTGCAAAGCAAGCCGGTTTTGACGGTGTCCAGATCCATGCCGCGCACGGTTATCTCCTGAGTTCTTTTTTATCACCCCATTATAACCAGCGTCGTGATGAATACGGCGGTACGGTGGAAAACCGTGCCCGTTTTTTACTAGAGGTTTTAGAGGCCGTCCGGGGATCGATCGGTTCACGTTTTCCGGTTTTGGTGAAGATGAATGTCAATGATTTTCTGCCCGATGGATTGAGTGTCAGTGATATGCTGCAGACAGCGGTATTAATGGAGCAGGCTGGTGTCACAGCTATTGAACTCAGCGGCGGCACGGTACGATCCGGAAAATTGATTCCCGCTCGTCCCGGCATAATCGACCCGGAAAACGAGGGTTATTACAAGGAGGAAGCCCGATATTTCAAAGATAAAATTCATATTCCCCTGATACTGGTTGGCGGGTTCCGTTCTCTCGATAAGGCCGAAAAATTTATACAGGACGGCATTTGTGATTTCATCGCCATGTCCCGACCCTTGATTTGTGAACCGGATTTGATTCAGCGATGGGAAAAAGGGAACAGGGAAACTTCGCTTTGCAAATCAGATAATCAATGCTTCCGTCCGGTTCGCGCCGGGAAAGGACTTTACTGTCTGACGCAAGTGCACGAGAAAAAGAGGGCCCTGGCGCCAAACGGTATGTCGGATTTCAAAAATAGTACCATTATCGATGTTGGTCACTGATGATGTCCGTATCGTATGGGATGGGATGCCGCCTTAAATAGCGCTTAAGCGGGACAAGTGTTGATTATCCGCAGTTTGCTCCGATAGGATGACTTTCCTCACATATCCCGCTGTTTGCTGCGCGGTTGTTCATTTATTTAAATAGAGCGTCGAGTTTTTCTTTGGGACTGGCAGACGATGCGCCGGACTTTACGGGGCTGTCCCGGTAAAGAAAATAATCGCAAAAATTTGAACGGTTTTTATCCAGCACTCTCTCTGCCTGCGCCTCCTTACAATCATTGTAAACGCCGCGTTCGTAAAAGACGCAATTGAGACAGATATGGAGATCGTTCCGGCAGAAAGGGCACTGGGCCTGTCGGCCGATTAAAAGATCGGCGGGAATCTCTTTTTTGCAGCCTTGACAGATTTTCATAGCTTCAAAAATACAGGTATTGCGGGATGTCTGTCAAGGGCCTTTCCTGCTCTGTCCATCTCATGGAACTTTCAACATCATTTAAACGTGAAATTCCGGTCCGGATATGATATGGCATCCAACACTACTTTGCTCCCCCGGAGGTTCTTTATGGCGGATAAGTCGAAGCTCGGCATGGAGTTTCCGATTGCTTATCTACAAGTTGAGAAAAATAAGATAGCGGAGTTTGCCGCGGCGATTGCGCAGAAAGACGATACGGATCACATCAAGGAGATATACCGTGATGTTGATGCGGCAAGAAACGCCGGATATGAAAATATCCCCATCCCGCCGACTTTTCCGACAGGTTTCGCCTTCTGGACGGGCGGCGGGCTGTTCGGTATCGTCAACGCCGTCGGAGCTGATGTGACAAAACTGCTGCACAGCGAAGAAGAATATGAATATTTCGCGCCGATCTGCGCAGGGGATGTGCTGACCTGTAAAATGAAAGTGGCGGACATATATGAGAGGGGCAAAAAGGAAAGAAAAGGGTGGTATTTCGAGATAACCGTTTTGGAAACGGAAGTTTTTAACCAGAGGAATGAGTTGGTTCTTCGGGCACACACGACCTTCATGGAAAGATAGGAAAAACGTTATGACTGTCAATTTCAATACGGTTCAGATCGGCGATTCCATGCCGCCTTACACGTCACTGCCGATCACGCGTACGCATCTGGTGCGCTATGCCGGAGCCTCTGGCGATTTCAATCCACTGCATCACGACGAATCTTTTGCCAAGGCAATCGGCTTTGATACGGTCATCGCTCACGGTATGTTTATCATGGGGATCGCCGGTGAAGCTATTACCTCCTGGATCGACAACAAATATTTGAGAAAATTTTCCGTCCATTTCCTGAGCATGACGCAACCGGTTAATCTGGATGACTTTGAGAACACAAAAGGCCGGGCAACCATTATCGTGAGCGGTAAAGTGATTGATAAGTTTGAAGAAAACGGTGAGAAAAGAATCCGATGCGAAATCATCGCACTGGATGCTCTGGGCAGTCGCAAACTCACCGGTTTTTTTGTAGCGGCATTACCCTGATTGTCCCCTCGCAAACCAGGCAGGTGTTCTCTTATGAAAGCCCGTATACTCGTCATAGATGATGATGCTGTCGCCTGTGAATTTTTGCAGGAGGTGCTTTTGCGCGACGGATATGATGTTGACGTCTATACATCTGCCCGCACCGCTCTGGAACAAAAACTGTCCGAATATGATTTGCTGATGTCTGACGTTCGAATGCCCGGAATGGACGGCTTGCAATTTTTAAGTGAGGTCCAAAAAAAATGGCCGAATCTGCCCGTCATTCTCATGACGGCTTATGGATCTCTGGAAACAACGATGGAGGCAATCAGACGGGGCGCATGGGACTATATCAGCAAACCCTTTTCGCCGGATGAGTGCCGTTCGCTTGTCAAAAAGGTTCTGGAAGTAAGGGAACTGCGAGAGCGGCGGTCGGGTGCTCCGCTCGCCGCCATTGAAGAGGCGAAGTTGATTGGCTCTTCTCCCGCCATGGTTGAGTTCTACAAACAAATCGCCCGGATAGCCGATTCTTCAGCCAGTGTGCTCATTGAAGGTGAAAGCGGAACGGGAAAGGAACTGACTGCCCGTTCCCTGCATTCCATGTCGCCGCGCCGGCAAAAACCTTTTGTGGTGGTCCACTGTGGCGCCATTCCCGACAACTTGCTGGAATCAGAACTTTTTGGCTACGAGAAAGGATCCTTTACCGGAGCGGATCACCAGCATACGGGGCTTATCGAGTCCGCCGAGGGCGGCACCATTTTTCTGGATGAGATCACGGAAATGTCCACGGCGCTGCAGAGTAAATTTTTGCGATTCATGCAGGACGGGGAGGTGCGCAGAATCGGCGGCCATGAAGTGCGCCACGTAGCGGTTCGTGTGGTTGCGGCTGCCAATAAAAACATTGATGAAGAAGTCGATACGGGCCGTTTCCGCCTGGACCTTCTATATCGCTTCATTGTGCGGCTGCACATTCCGCCACTCAGGGAACGCAGAGCTGATATCCCGCTGCTGATTGAGGCCATGCTGAAAAAACTGGGTTATTCCGGTGTGCGCGTCTCACCGGAAGCCATGGAATTACTGATGGCCTACGACTGGCCGGGCAACGTCCGAGAACTCGAAAATGCGTTGCAGCAGACTTTGCTGCTCTCTCCTTTTGTTGTCATCCTTCCGGAAAATTTACCGGACCGGCTCCGTCAGAAGACGGAAACTAGAAAAAGCGTGAGTCCGTCGGAGATGACACCGCTGGAAGAAGTGCAAAGAGAACAAATTCTTCAGATCCTCAAGAAAACTTCCTGGAATCAGTCCAAGGCCGCTGATATTCTTGGTATAGACCGCAAGACATTGCGCATGAAAATCCGCCGCTATGGTCTTTCGGATGAAAAATAGCGGATCCATTGATTAACCGGCTGCATTGTCCGCCATACGCAAATAGAGGATCACAGTAGTTCCGCTGCCAGGTTTACTTTGAATTTCCATATGTCCTCCATGCCCCTTCACGATATCACTGACAATGGCCAGACCGAGGCCGCGCATGCCTTCATCCTGATGCGAGCTGAAGAAAGGTTCGCAGACTTTTTTCAACAGGTCCGTTTCAATGCCTTTACCGTTATCGGTAATCAGGATTTTAACGGTCTTTGAAACACGGTCATCTTCGGCGGATATAACGATTCGACCACCATTCGGCATGGCATCGATGGAATTTTGTATGATATTCAAAAGCGCTGTCTGGATCCGGTAGCGATCGACATATAAAGATGCGGAAGATGAATCAATAAACGCATCAAGGCTCACATGACTTTTTTGTATCAGCGGTTCGACCAGCGGCAGTGTTTCACTCAATATTTTATGCACAGACATTAACTCAAAATGAGGGTCGGGAAGGCGCGTGGCTTTACGCACATTTTGAATGACGTTGTCCAGCCTTTGTGTTTGTTCAACAATCAGGTTGAGTTTATGTGCGACATCCGGCGGCCAGCCTTCCCGCTCCAGCATCAATCTGGCTAATCCGGCTATCGAATGAAGCGGTGTGCCTAAATCATGAGCCAGGTTGGCCGTCAAATGCCCCAGGGCTGTTAATTGCTTCAGGTCATCAACCTGTTTTTGCAGTTGAACGACATTGAGCGTCTCTTCAC
>CAZDYR010000003.1:10833-23194 GCA_964509625.1 uncultured Smithella sp.
AATCGTGTCCGCCGTGATCGGCGGTGACGATAATGAGCGTCTCTTCACGGATGCGGTCAGCCAGGTGGCTGGTCAGCTCCAGATTTCTGTTCATCACGTTTTGAATTTCGTCGGCCATCCGATTGAAATGGTCGGCCAACTGTCCCCACTCATCCTGCCGGACAATGGGGATACGTTCAACGTATCGTCCTTTTTGAAATTCGTCAATGGTTCCGATAATCATATTTAGCGGTCTGCCGATTATCCAGCCATAACTGATTCCCAACAGCAAAAGGATGGCTAGTAAAAGTCCAGCGCTGCTGAAAAACAGCAATTGTCTGGCACGGTTCATAATTTCCGTGTTGGCCCGCGAAAAGGCGATAATGCCGACAATCATGCGGGAGTCCCTGCTTTCTCCGGAAACGGGATAGAGCAGCCCCAGCGACGGACCTGCCTCCGTATCCAATTTGACGTAACGATATTTACCTTTTGCGCTGACCTCGGCTACCATATTATCAGGCCACTCATACTGAACGCGGCTGGCACCGGCGACATAGTTGATATGGTTACGCCGCGCATCAAAGATATCAATGCGGGCCAGGCGAACATCCGACTGGAGGTGATCTTTCAGCGCGGAATCGAGTGTGGCAATCCCCCGTTTAGTCGGGAAATACTGATAAAATGTACTGACGGTTTCAGCAACACCTTCCAGTCTTTTCACTTGCTGATCGACTAAAATCCTGTCCAGTGCGGTCAGTTGAATAAAGCCCCAGATGGCCATGGTCACAGCCAGACCCGCCACCGTCAGCGCCACAAGCCGGACCCGTACGGTCAAATTACTATTGTAGATGATTAATTTATGAAGCAGATTTTTAAACATGGAAGATGTTTATAACAGAAAGAAATAAAATAAACCACGATGACTTTGTTTGAAGCGGCTTGGCTCATCAAAGGTAGGGTGCATAAAAAAAGGATGAGTTTTCACCCATCCTTTTTTGTGCATTTCATAAGTTATTTAAAACTTATTTTGCGGCCGGAGCTGCAGGAGCTGCGGGCTCAGCCTTCTTGTCGTCCTTCTTTGCTTCTTTATCTTTCTTTACTTTCTTTGCTTTCTTAGCCGGTTTTTTGTCGTCTTTCTTCACATCGGCTTTCTTGTCGGCTTCCGGAGCTGCTTTGTCGGCTGCAACGGCTTTGTCGGCCGGAGCTGCGGGCGCGGCGGCCTTATCGGCTGCGACTGCGGTCATGGTCAGTGCGAAAACAAATGCTACAACTAACAATACTAAACGCTTCATCTTAAAATCCTCCTTGGTTAATAGTTTTTAAACTCACCCTTATTTTTAAGGGACTCCACCTATCGAAAGGCATCATCCAATTACTTAGTGGTTGATGCTGGTTTCTCTTTTGTCTGCGTGGTTTCATTTTTGACGGGATTTTTCACGGCTGCCGGTTTGGCCACCCTGGATGCTGTCAGCTTCCCGTCTTTGACGCTGTAGTCAATCTTCACGGAATCGTTTACCGCGATATCTTTTATCGGATTTTCCAGTGCAAACTCCATGATCTCCACATTACCTTTAATGCTTCGTTCAATCTTAATGGCCGTGTCGGAAATTTCTACAACTTTACCTCGCGCGTTCATTTTCGCTGTTTTGACGTTGGTCGTTTTCAGAACAACGCCCCGGTTTGACTCTTTTGCGGGCTGATCAGCGCCAAAAGCAAATACAGCCAAAAGACAAATTAAGCTTATTATGCAAACCAAATTTATTTTCATTTAACTATGATCTCCCGATCGCGTCGGCCAGTTATACAGCAATGAGTATGCCAATTTTATAATTAGTCCTTCAGCGGCTTATTTATCCGTAATTATGAACATAATATTTTATTTGTCGGTTTAGCCTTCTTTTATGAATGGGAAAATGGGGCATAAGTCCCCAGCTGGTGGAGAAAAATGCAACACAGGTTATACGAACAATAAATGTTCGTGACGCTATCAGGTTAGACGACGGTAAATCCAGCAATGCAGGTAAAAGAAAAAGGATTCCCTTCCACCCAGGCTTAATAGTTTTTTAGCAATTGTCCGGACATCTTTTTGCCCGGAAACTTTATGATCGGCCAGATAGATGCCCAAAAGACCGCGTGTAATCAAACGGTGAAATTTTTCATCGGGCAAACCGGCAACACTCGCTTGCGCTTGTCTGTAAAAATAACTGAGCCGCAAGGACATGTGTTCACTGTTTTCATAGTACGAGCAAAAGTTCAGATCCAGGCCTTTGAGGTCTTCTTCCTGATCTATTAAATAGTCCAGAAGAATGTGCAGCCCCTGAATCCAGGGAAAATAGGCGTTCTTGATTTTATCGACCAGCAAAGCTGATGTTGACGGATTGAACAGCTGTGAGACGATGCAAAAAATACCCAGTGTCGAACCGGTACAGGCCGCAAACTCATACCACGCCATTGACGGCAAATCCTTTTCATGCCCGGCAAACCAGGCCTGCAGACGAGGTACGCGTTCATTTTTGCCAACGTGTTTGTGGACTTGCAAATCAATATACATAGCAGCCAGTTTCCGCAGGGCTGGGGCTCCCTGGTCGTAATTGACAAGGCCGTTCAGAACGTCTCTACAGGTCTGCACAAGTGCGGCAAGATAACCACCGTCGTTCTGTTCTTGCCGAAAACGATAGTATAAAGTCGTCGGCATATCCGGTGTCAGGGCGTGAAGCATGGATTCATGCAGCGCCCGGAAATCTTCCGGATCCTGCGACGTACTGCGGTCGCAGAGATTATCCAGATAATCGCTGATGGTCTGATAGGCAACGATGAATTTGATCGCTTCACGATAATGCTTGCCGGCCAATAACCCATAGAGCGCACCGCCTTCGCAGTGAAATGTTTTTGCTGAAATGCTCGCGAGTGCCTGCCGGCGCAATTCCGGATCGGGAATGTTGTTGGCACGCCGCTTCCATTGCTTCAGGCAGGAATGCGTCACCGGCTGTACCCTGAGAATCATTTTTGTCGTGAGTGATATCAAGTGAGTTGGTACCCGCAAATCCTGCTCCTTAAAACAGATCCTTCAATTTTGGAATGCTTAGCACAGGCGGGCTTGTATCACAAGACCGCGCAAATTGATCAATTGACCGGTTCCCGCGATGTATGATAGCAGTCTGACTATGGCGATGTAATGAGAAATGTAAAAAACACAGATGCTGATGTCATTGTTATCGGCGGCGGAGCTGCAGGTTTGATGGCTGCCGGACGCGCTGCCCGGCTGGGCGCCCGTGTATTGCTTCTGGAAAAAACGGACAGCTGCGGCAAAAAAATTCTGGTGAGCGGTAAGACGCGCTGTAACCTGACCAACACCGCCGAACTCAAGGCGTTTATCGCCATGTACGGGGAAAACGGCCGTTTTCTATACAGCGCGTTTTCCCGTTTCTTCCGCCCGGAACTGCTTGCATTCTTCGATCAATACGGTCTTGCCACCAAGGTGGAACGCGGCGGACGCGTATTTCCCGTTTCCAATAATGCCCGCGATGTGGTTCGTGTTTTTCAAAAGTATTTAACAGAAAACCGTGTGCGCATAATTTTTAATGTTCCGGTAATTTCAGTGGTTCCGGATAAACAATCTGGATTGATCGTGGCTGCTGCCGGCGGGAATTTTACTGCGCGGACGGTTATTATCGCCACCGGCGGTGCTTCCTGGCCCGGGACCGGTTCGACGGGCGACGGTTATGCAATCAGTGCGGCGCTCGGTCATACCATTGTTGAGCCTAAACCGGCATTGGTTCCTTTGATTGTCAGGGAACTTAATCTTGCCAAATCTATGCAGGGCGTTTCCCTGCGCAATGTCCGTGCCACCGCCTGGCAAGGCGACGCCTCAACCGTGGATGCCGCCCGAACACCAGCTTGCGATTATGGCCGCGGCGAAAATAAAATGCCGCGACCGCCGCTGATTGAAAGCCGGTTCGGTGAAATGCTTTTCACGCATTTCGGTCTGGGTGGGCCGCTTATTCTGATTATGAGCCTGGCTGTTGTGAAAGCATTGAAAAACGGTCCTGTTTCCATTCTGATCGATTTAAAGCCTGCGTTAACAAAAGAACATTTACGAAAGCGCTTGCAAGCGGATTTGAACGAACTTGGCAAAAGGAAAATCGCCGGCATTCTGAAAGAATATCTCCCGGCTAAAATGATCGCTCCCTGCCTGTCTGTTGCCGGTGTGGATGAAGCAAAGCAGGCCCATCAGGTGAGTGCAGACGAACGGGATAAAATCATCACTTTTTTCAAAGCGATGCGCTTCAATGTGAAAGGGCCGCTGCCGCTGGCTAAAGCAATTGTCACGGCCGGGGGTGTCGCGCTGGATGAAATTGATCCTCGTACCATGGCGTCTAAAATAATACCGGGGCTCTACTTCTGCGGTGAAGTCATGGATATCGACGCGGATACCGGAGGCTATAATTTGCAGGCCGCCTTCTCAACAGGATTTGTGGCGGGAGAAAACGCCGCAAAATTTGTTCAATGTTGATAGAAAGCCCGTACGGATTTCTTTAAAAGGAGTCACTGATGGATAAAAACACTGAAAAAGGAGCGGACCGGGGCGGAGTCTCCGTCGCCCAAAAAATCCGTTTGGGCATCCATAGCCTGCAGGTGGCGTTTGGGGAAACATTCGGCCTGGGCCCCGGCGCTACAATTGCCGCCGTTGTTTTCACCGCCGCGGTTTTGATGATGGCAGGATTTTGGTTTTTTTATTCCGCGCCGCCTGATACCATCACCATTACCAGCGGCGACGACGGCAGTGTTTTTCAACGAAATGCAAAAAAATATGCCGCGATTCTTGAGAGAAAAGGCGTCACGCTCAAAATGCTGCCTTCTGAAGGATCACTGGAAAATCTGAAGCGATTACAGGATCGCAAATTCCATGTTGATATCGGTTTTGTTCAGTCGGGCATGATGACCAAAGGAGAGAAAGCGAATGATCTGATTTCACTGGGCAGCATTTCCTACGAACCGCTCTACCTGTTTTGCCGCTCTGATAGATCTTTTAAACTGCTTACCGATTTCACCGGGGGAAAAATAGCTGTCGGAGAAAAAGGCACAGGGACAAACGTTCTGGCGCTGACACTTCTGGTTTTGAATGATATTAAGCCGGGCGGGACGACCACGCTTCTGGAAATAGATGATGAGGAAGCCGAAAAACTGCTTCTGGAAAACAAAATAGACGGAGCCTTCATGATGGGGGATTCCGCCTCCTCCAGAACGATGCGCGATCTGCTGAAACAACCTGGAATAACCGCCTTCAATTTTACACAGGCTGATGCCTATGTCCGTCGCATCAGATATTTGAATAAGCTGGTGCTTCTGGAAGGATCGATTAACTTTGGCAAAAACATTCCAGATCACAACATCAATCTCCTCAGTCCGACAGTTGAACTGATTGCCAGATCAGATTTGCATCCGGCGCTTTCCGATCTGCTTCTGGAAGCGGCAAAGGAAGTACACGCAAAGGCCGGACGGTATCAGCGTCAGGGAGAATTTCCGGCCCCCATCGAACATGAGTACCCTGTCAGTGCAGACGCTCAGCGTTACTACAAATCAGGCAAGAGCTTCCTGTATCGATACTTGCCGTTTCGGATGGCCAGTTTTCTTAATCGCATTCTGGTGGTCATTGTGCCGGTGATGCTGGTTTTGATTCCCGGCCTCAAAAGCATACCGGTCATCTACCGCTGGCGGATGCGTTTGCGAATTTTACGCTGGTACCGCGCCTTGCTGGTTTTGGAAAGTGACTTGCGCCTGAATGTAACGTTAGAAAAACGTGATGCATTACTAAGCAGACTTCATGAGATTGAGCAGGCTGTCAATATGATGAAAGTTCCGGCTTCATTTGCCGATCAATTCTACGCTCTGCGCAGCCATATAGCCATTGTTCGAGATCGGCTGAAAACAGAGACATTCTGACAAAATTAATTCTTATTTTAACTCGCGTTGACGAGCCGACCCGCGGTTGAAGTGCCGCAAACAATATTTTCATCTCCTCGGAACATAGATCACCAATCGGTTTTGAAGAGCAGGGTCATTTGGCGGATCGGTTTTTCGGTAAGCCGCTTCCAGCTCAGCGTAAGGGAAATCCTCCTGCATGAAAAAGCTGCTATTCAAGACAACGGTCCGAAATCGCTTTTCTTCCAGTGCCCTGCAAAGTTCTTCCCGCAGCCGCCTGCCGGGTTCTCCGGATGAAACTGAAACATCATAAAGCGCTCCCCAGAATGCCGAGGGGTTTTTGCCGGCTAAGATGGTACTGTACGGATGACAGGGGGCAAAGACCGGGGCTTCCAAGGTTCTGAAAACATCAATTGTTTCTTCGTGAATGCGGGCGGCCATATTTGAATCGATTCGCGGGGGCCGGTAGGCTATCTGGATATTAAAACAGATCAGCAAGATCACGATCAGAACCTTAGGCCAGCCCTTGGCATCCTGAAGCAGGCCTGCCGCGAGTCCGCAGCAAAGGGCGATTGCCGCCACGATGGGCATGAGATTGTTGACGTTACCGCCGATTTTGATGCGGGGTGCAAATCCGGCAAACATCATGGCCGCAAAAAATATCAGAAATAAAAAAGCCTCCTGCTTTCCGGACGGTTTTTTGAAAAGAAAATAAATCGCCAGCATGGCCAAAACAAAACCGGAACTCAAAGATCTGAAAAGATCTTTATACAAAAAATCCTGCAAAAGGTTCAGAGACAGCGGGTGTGCGGACGGTACTTCATAAACATAATAAAAATACCATGAATTGCCGGTTAATAAAGGAATTATTTGGCTTGCAAGAACTGCAATAACACACAAAACAGCCGTGACCCGCGCGCGGATGTTCTGGACGGAAAGGCACCAGAGGCACAAGGCAAAAACAACAACAACAGCGGGTTGTTTGGTCAGGATTGCTCCGACTGCCGCAACCATCGCGAGCATGACGGCTATGCCGCCTTTTTCTGATGCAACCCGGACCGCATAGAAAAAAACCAGGATCAGAAAAACATACAGCGAATCAATGCGCGCCGTCGTATAGAAAAAACTGACGATCCCATACATTCCGGCATAAAAACCCGATGCAAGCAAAGCGGCAAAGCCGCTGCTTGTTTTTCTCCACACCAAGGCGCCCAGCATCACCTCGGTCCCGATGACCGACAAGAAGGAAACAAAACGGGCGGACGTGTAGCTTTCTCCGAAAAGACAAACAAAAAAGGAGGACACATAAATGTACAATGGAGGGTAAATGATAGAAGTGTACTCCAGCGAAGGTGCGGTATAAAGGGGCTGTCCCGAAAGAAAGCGGTGAATTTGAGCCAGGTGAACACCTTCCAGCCAGTCATACTCAAAAGGGGCAAAGATCATCATCAGGCCGACGATGAAAAACACCACGAGATAGTAAACCGCAAAAAGCACGAGCAGAACTTTTCCGGCCTCGACAGCTTTACCAGGAAGATTCAGGCCTGGATCATGCAATACCCAGGATGAATAATCAGCAATAAACTGACCGGCCTCGCGGAGAAAAAAAGAGATATTGATGGGCGCCTGCCTGCCGGGTCGTTTGCGAAACGGGATATCATACCAGATAATTTCCGAACGTTCATTTTGGATGATCGTCAGCAGCGCATTGACCAAACGGAATTTACGAGGGATTCGCCCGATCGCCTTCGCGAGGGCGTCGTGGCGCATCAGCCTGTAAGGCACATTGGAATCTTTCATCCATTTTGTCGATAAAAAGAAAATAAGAATGGAAAATACGCAGGAGATAAAGCGCCGGCTCCAACCGTCCTCGCGCGCCCGGCGGCGGCCGTAATGCACCGGTCCGTTGTTTCTTGATTTCCAAAAGATTTCGAAATACGCGGAATCGCACTGGCCGTCGGAATCGATTTGAAAAATCCATTTCGCGCCTGCCTCAAGGGCCTGCTTGTACCCTGCAAGGCAGGTCGCCCCATGGCCGGAATTGACCTTGTCCACCACCCGGATTTCAGGATGACTTTGGGCAAGCCTGCTCAGGATTGCCGCCGATCCGTCGGTGGAGCCATCATTGAGCAGACAGAATGTAAAATCCTTTCCAACCGATTTGCGAAAGACATCCAGCCACTCCAGAACAAAGGCGTGAAGATTTTTTTCTTCATTGTAAACCGGTGCGATGATCCATAAATCAGACACGGGTATACCTTTCTCTCAGCGTTTTAAACAACTCAAGGGCGTTTTCAATTGCCTGATCCATATTGAGGTAACTGTATGTCGCAAGTCTGCCGCAGAAAAAAACATTTTTTTCCGCTGTTTCCCTGCAAGCCAGGTCTTGGTAAAGGGCGTAGATCTTATGATTCTCTTGGGTCGGAACCGGATAAAACGGTTCGCCTTCAGCGCGCGGATATTCCAGAGATATTACGGAACAGGGATTTTTTTGGCCCGTGGCATGCTTGATCTCTACTGAACGCGTGTAATCATTGTCCGAGGGGTAATTAATAACCGCGCAAGGTTGAGCGTATTCCCTGTCTACCTTAATCCATTCGAAAGCCAGTGAACGCCAGCCAAGCTTTCCGAAACAATAATTGAAATAAGCATCAATGGGACCCGTATAGACCAGGGCTACTTTGGGCCTGAGATGGTCGCGAAGATCAAAAAAATCCTTTTCCAGAAGCACGCTGATAAGGGGATGACTTAACATTCGCTCAAAAAGGCGCGTATAGCCCTCCTTCGGCATAATCTGATAGGTCTCGTCAACATAAGTATCATCACGACTGAATCGAATCGGAATCCGGCCGCAAACGGATGGGCTCAACTCGCGGGGGTGTAAACCCCATTGCTTCTGGGTGTATCCCAGGTAGAAGGCCTCGTATAACTCCCGACCCACCGCGGATAAAACGTAGTCTTCCGAATTTTTGGGATCAGCAATGGGGAGTTTCTTTTCGGTGAGCAGATCCTGGGCGCTCTTAGGGGTCAACTCACGTTTAAAAAATTTTTCCAGGGTCGTAAGGTTGATGGGTATCGGATAAAGTTCACCCCGGAACTGGGCTTGAACCCGGTGATTGCCGGGGATCCATTCGGTGAAAGCGCTCAGATAATCAACCAGTGATTTTTCCCATGTTCTGAAAAAGTGAGGTCCGTAATGATGAAGCAGCAAACCGTTATGGTCGATGCAATCATAACAATTTCCGGCTACGTGGGCGCGTTTCTCGATGATCAGAGATCTCCAGCCCACTTCACTTGCGGCTCTTTCGGCAAGGACGCATCCAACCGGGCCCGCACCCGCAATAATCAAATCGAAATCACCATAAACCACTTAACGATCAGATTCCCCTTTTAGAATTTATCTCCATAATTTCTGATGCCACCGCCAGGCTGTGTGTACGATGTGGTTTAAATCAGTGTGCTCAGGCGACCATTGCAAATGCTTTCGGGCTTTCTCTGCGCTGCCGATCAGCAAAGGCGGGTCTCCCGGCCTTCTGCCTTCATTCTGTGTGGGGATCTTCTTGCCCGTGACTGTTTGAGCAGCTGAAAGAACCTCCCGGATGGAAAACCCCTTTTCGTTTGAGAGATTGAATGGTCCGCTCGCGCCGCCGTTAAAAAGGTACTCCATAGCGAGCACATGGGCGCGGGCAATGTCGGTAACATGGATGTAATCCCGCACACAGGTTCCATCAGGGGTATCATAGTCAATACCATAAACAGGCAGGAATTTTTTGCGTCCCGCCGCTGTATCCAGAATTAACGGGATCAGGTGTGTTTCCGGATCATGCCATTCGCCGAGCTCAAGATCAGGGTCTGCTCCCGCCGCGTTGAAATAGCGAAGAGCTATATACCGCAAATCATAGGCCCGGCTGTAGTCCTCAAGGATGGTTTCCACCATCCATTTGCTTTTCCCGTATGGATTGATGGGGTTCAGCAAATGAGACTCGGTCAGGATGGCCTCAACGGGATTCCCGTAGACGGCGCAGGAAGAGGAAAAAACAAAATATTTCACATGATGGTCCAGCATCATTTGTAAAAGATTGAGCGTGTTTCTTACGTTGTTGATGTAATATTTTTGAGGGTTTGACACGGATTCCCCTACCCAGGAGAATGCGGCCAGATGTATCACAGCCTTAATTGAATTTTTCTGAAAAGCAAGTTTCAGGGTTTCGGGATCAGAAGTATCACCCAGGAGAAATTCCCCGTATTTAACAAGCTCTCTGTGACCGTAAATCAGATTATCATAAACAAATGTCGAATAATGGTTTTTTGCCAGCTCTTTATTCACATGGGAACCAATATAACCCGCGCCGCCTACAATCAGTATCATCGTATAGTCCTTTCGGGATGCTGAAGGCCAAGTTTGTCTTTATAGATTTGAAATTGCTTTTTGAAGATTCTCATTTTGAAATTAATTGTCAATCTATTTCTTCGGAAACGTTTCTTTCACCAGCATACTTGAGACCAGCGCCGTAAAAAGAGAAAGCAAACAGATTTTGAAAGCCGCTGAATAAGCCTCCAGCGGATAGAGGCCGCCGACGGCGCCAGCAGAATCCAGATACCACCCGATGAGCGGCTGTCCCAGAGCGGCACCGGCAAAGGGGAAAATATTCAACGTGCCCGTGGCGGTTCCGGAAATCTGTATCGGAAAAGAATCTTTAATGGCGGAATAGCCGACAACAACAAGGCTGGACATAAAAAAACTATAGGAGAAGCACCAGGCATAAAGTGCCGTGACGGAAAAATCACCGGTGAAAAAAGCAATCGGTGCAAAGACGCACAGTCCGCCCAACTGGCTCAGGATTAAGACTTTCTTCCGTGAATGAAACACCCGGTTGGAGAGCCAGCTCATCACCGGCGCGCCTACAATCATCCCGATGGCCATGGCTGATAGAACAGCGCCAGCCTGCGTTCTGGTCAATCCATAAACGTGCATTAGAAAGGGACCGCCCCACAGGCCGTTAAAACTCAAAGACACCATCGAACCGAAAAAGCTGCACATCGCCATCGGCCAGAAGTCCTTGTTTTTAATGACCAGAAAGATGCTGCCCAAAATACCGAATTTTGTGCCGTCGCAGGTGTTGTCTTCCGCACAGTTGGTCAGCGGCGGAAAACCCGCCTGCTCGGGTGTGTCGCGAACGATAAACCAGACCAGACCCGAAATGACCAGCGTCAATATTCCGATCACGATCATGCTGCCCCGCCAGGTGATCGCGTCGCTCATCAGCGCCAGAGGTGTTGATGCCGTGTAGGCCCCCGCGCCACCCAATGACATTAACCATCCGCTCATACGGACGAATTTTTCCTTTTCAAACCAATGGGTGAGAATCTTCAGCGTCGGGATAAAAACCATCGCCACGCCCAGACCCACCAAAATGCGGGTGGCAATCGCCGCGCTCACGGTATGCACAAGGCCCAAGGCAATGGAGCCCGCCGCGCCGATGATGAAAAAAAATACAATCGACCGGCGCGGTCCCCACGAGTCGGATAAAAGGCCCGCGGGAATTTGCATCAGACCGTAAGGGTAGAAATAAGCCGAGGCCAGAATGCCCATCAGCGCGCCGCCGGTTTTCAAATCGGTCATCATGTCGACGGCCACAACCGCCGGGGCAAGCCGGTGAAAAAAAACCAGGATGTAGGCGGCGCCCAGAATGACGAATATCAGATAGCGGTATTTGACAAAGCTCATATGATTTATTTATATAGGAAACTCTGAACTGCACGTCAATGAAATAAACGCAAAAGGGCGGTTGTCATAATTCCGGGGCGCCGGATGGAATCAAACAGGCAAAAACCAAGGCCTCTTTTCCGATGTTGCGAATTTGGTGCTCTTCATTGGGTGCAATGTAAAGGACAGTTCCGGGCTTTACGGAAAGCCATTTCCCATTCCCGTATGCTTCGCCACTTCCCGCGTGGATGAAGATTTCATGCTCCCATGCGTGTGCGTGCCTGGGTGTATGCCCGCCGGGGACAATTTCAAAAATGCGCATGCAAAAATGATTCGCACCGTCATCCCTGCCGATTATGACACGGCCTGACACACCCTGGGCCTGTTCATTGTCGAAACGGGTTGCCGGTACGGATGTGTAATGGATCAGCTTCATGATATCCCCCTATTCCCCGATATTGTTAATTGTTTATAGTGGATTACGGAAGGTCAGGCAACTTCTTTTATTGATATTCCAGAATTTCTCTGATCTTTCGCGAAAGCTCCGCTATGGTGAAAGGTTTCTGGATGAAGCCCTTACATCCGCAGGCCATGATATCCTTAGCCTGGCTGTCCAGGCTGTAGCCGCTCGAAAGCAGTACTTTCACGGACGAGTCCAGATGCTGAAGCGCTTCAAAAGTTTCTTTGCCGCTGAATGACGGCATAATCATATCCAGAATGACCAGGTTAATGATGTTCTGATTCTGTTTGAAG
>CAZDYR010000004.1:0-19048 GCA_964509625.1 uncultured Smithella sp.
CCATTATCCCCTCCCATTATATTATTTCTTTTTATTTTCTTTCTTAATATATATAAAATTAGTATTAGTAATAAGCCCTGTGGATATGTTGATTGTTAAAAATTTAACCCTAATATTAAAGCCTTTTACTAATATCATCTGTGGATGAAACGTTTAAATCCCTATGACGATTTGTTGATAATACTATCTTCAATATCATGAATCATTTTTTTTATATTCATGTCTGCCTCGATTGTATTTAATATTTTATTATTGGCGTAAATAACCGTTGAATGATCACGGCCGCCAACTTTTTGACCGATATCAGGGTATGAAAGATTGGTTAATTTTCTTGCCAGATACATGGATATTTGTCGTGCCAAAACAAAATTTTTATTTTTATTGTGGGCCTTTATATCCGCAATCTTTACATTTAATTTACCGGCAACCACTTTAATAATTTCTTCCACACTCACTTCTTCTTTATTGTTATGCTTTACCAGTTTTTTAAGCACTTCCTTAACCAGATCCAGATCAATTTCTCTGCTGGTTAAAGAGGAATAAGCGGAAATACGAATTAAAAAGCCTTCCAATTCTCTGATGTTGGACTCGACATGCGATGCGATATATTGAGCGACAATCGGAGACAGCTCCATTTTACTTTCCTGCATTTTCTTTTCAATGATGGCTATTTTAGTTTCCGTTTCCGGCGGTTGAATATCAGCAATCAATCCCCATTCAAAACGGGACCGCAGCCGTCCTTCCAGATTAGGAATATCTTTTGGAAATTTGTCAGAAGTGACGACAATCTGCTTGCCGGAATCATGCAGGGTGTTAAACGTATGAAAAAATTCTTCCTGGGTCCGGTCTTTTCCGGCTATAAATTGAATATCATCAATGAGCAACGATCCGATATTACGGTATTTTTCACGAAATTTAGACATCCGGTCATAGCGGATGGAATTGATCATTTCATTCATAAAGGCTTCAGCCGACACATACATGACATTCAAATCGGGATGCGAAGCGATGGTCATCAGTCCTATCGCATTGAGCAGATGAGTTTTTCCCAGACCGGACCCTCCGTAAATAAAAAGAGGATTGTAATTTTTTGCCGGCTGTTTCGCTACCGCAATAGAGGCGGCGTGGGCAAACTGGTTGGACGGGCCGACAACAAATCTGTCAAAGGTATAATTGCTGTTAAGGAAAGAAATGTTTTTATTTCGCACGGGTGCGACAGTTCCCGATGCATTGCGTCCCTGTTCAAAAGGCAGGGCGGCAACTTCCGGGGCCTTTTCCTTATCTTTGCTTAACATAAAATCGATATCAACACTGATACCAATCACACTTTGCAAAGAATTCTTGATCATGGACAAATAATTATCCATCAGCCAGTCTTTAAAAAACTTGTTAGGGACGGCCAGTTGGACACATTTGTCTTCCATGGAAACAATTCTGACAGGTTTTATCCAGGTATCAAAATTTTGCTTTGACACTTTTTCCTGAATAATTTTAGTAGCTTTATCCCAAACTGATTCCATAACCAACCTTTTTATAAACAATTTTATCAACACCTGTTGATAAAATTGTAACCATCATTTTTACAATTCATCCAAAAGATAGCGAGCCAAACGATTCAGTTCATCCATCGATTTATAGGCAATTTCGATGGAGCCTTTTTTAGCCGAACCCTTAATTTGCACCCTTGCCATACACTTTGTCGTCAATGATTTTTCCAGATCCGCGATATAACGATCTTTGATAATAGTCTTTTTCGCGTCGTGTTTTTGTTTTGACTGACTGATTAATTTTTCAGTTTCCCGGACATTCAGTCCCCGCTTTAAAATTATATTCAGCGTTGCAATCTGCTCGTCCAGTGAATCAAGCGCCAGGAGGCAACGGGCATGTCCGGAAGTAATCTTCTTTTCAACCAAGGCTGCTTTGATTCTGGCCGGCAACTTTAAAAGCCGGATCGTGTTGGCAATGGTCGAACGGTCTTTTCCGACTTGAGCGGATATCGATTCCTGGGAAAGATTGAATTTTTCCATCAGGGTCACGTAGGCATCCGCTTCTTCCAGAGGATTGAGTTCTTCACGGAGCAGATTTTCGATCAGTGATAACTCAGCGGCTTCCTGATCCGAAGCTTGGCGAATGACAATCGGCACATCTTTAAGGCCTGCCGCCTGCGCCGCCCGCCAACGTCTTTCTCCGGCGATAATTTCATATCCGGAATCGGCTTTCCGGACAATAATCGGCTGAATGATGCCGCTTTGCCTGACGGATGCGACCAGCTTCTTCTGGTCTTCGTCATTGAAATTTTTTCTCGGCTGATAAGGGTTTGGACGCAGTTCCTCAATTCCACAATGATTTAAAGAATCTTTCTTTACCGTATCATTTTCGAGCAAATCGGAAAAAATAGCGCCAAGTCCCTTGCCCAGCGCGTCTTTTTTTTGCGCCATTTACATTTCCCCCCGAAGAATTTCCTTGGCCAGCTCCATATAGGCCACCGCACCCCGCGATTTTGTATCATACATAATAACGGGTAAACCGTGACTGGGGCTTTCCGACAGCCTCACATTACGCGGTATAACCGTATTAAAAACTTTACTGCCCAGATGTTTGCGGACATCTTCCGTGACGCGATGAGCCAGCGAGTTGCGCGGATCGAACATCGTCAGTAAAATGCCCCCCAGGGCCAGATTTGGATTTAATTTTGCCTTGACCAGTTTCACGGTGTTGAGCAGGTATCCCAATCCTTCCATGGCATAATACTCACACTGCAGGGGAACAATCAAAGAATCCGCCGCGACAAGCGCGTTAACCGTCATGAAGCCAAGCGACGGGGGACAGTCGATGATGACAAAATCATAGGCCCCGTCCAGCGACTTCAGTATTTTGCGCAGACGGACCTCACGATCCTCCAATTGAACAAACTCCACTTCCAGGCCAATCAAATCCTGATTCGACGGCACAATTTCCAGATTGCGGAGCGCCGTCTTCACAATAACGGAATTGAGGGCTATCTGCCCGATCATGGCATGATAAAAATTTGCCTTGTCAAACAGCGTTCTGTCGATGCCCAGACCGCTGGTGGAGTTGCCCTGAGAGTCGGCATCGATGAGCAAAGTTTTCTTATTTGCCGCTGCCAGCGAGGCGGACAAGTTAATAGCTGTCGTCGTTTTGCCGACGCCGCCTTTCTGGTTAGCGATACATATGATTTTATTCATTATTTTTGTGTGGCTCTTCCGAAAATTTCTTTTGGAAAAACATGCGTAAGGACTAACATAAAAAAGTCTTTTTTAGAAGGATTTTTTGCTTTATTTTATCTTTTGAAAGATAATAATTTTGCGCGGCGGACCCAGAAGCGGCAAGCTTATATCGTGTTGATATATTTGATAAAAATTATTTGTGTTTTCGACTGTCAGGGCGGTGTTCAATTCGGAGGAGACGTCCTGGCCTTTAAGAGTTATCAACAGCCCTTCAGGGACCAGAAAATAACACCCCAGCGGCAGCAAATCGGATAGCTTGAATGCGGCCCGGGAGATAACCATATCAAAACTTTCTCTCCAGGTTTCTGTCTGGACGATATTTTCCGTCCGATCGTGAAGAGTTTGTGTCTGCTCGAGGTTAAGGGTGCGAATGATGTGTTTCAAAAAAGAAACTTTTTTACGATTGGATTCCAGTAGATATAGCTTTACGGCAGGCAGGACGATTTTTAAAGGAATGCCGGGAAATCCCGCGCCGCAGCCGATATCCACCAGACGGCCATCCGGATTGGTGATAAATTTAACGACCGACAGTGAATCCAGAAAATGACGGGTAATAATTTCGCTTGCCGTTTTTTCTGAGATGAGATTGGTTTTGGCGTTCCATTTTAAAAGTTCACTCTGATAGACATCAAACAGGGTGAGCTGTTTTTCGTCCAGGTCAACGCCCAGAAGCCGGGCGCCCTGCTGGAGTGCAAGCATGTCCTGATTCATGATCAGGCCATAACAAAAAAGCAGTACCACCGCAAATGATAAATTGAATCCCGCTGGTGCTGCACAAGTGATCATATTCCGTAACTTGTTCGAGGTGGTTGATTGTCGAATAAAGATTACAAAATTTTATTTACCCGGCAGATTCCGGAAATGCGCGGATTTTGGGACGGCATTGTCTGGCGAAAAGCGCAACCCCTGTCACTGGAATGTTTCCGGCCCGAAGGAAGCGATTTCCGGCCGCGTGCATCCTGTAAGCTGCTTTATAATGAGCAGAATATTTTTGGCATATTCCATGTGGATGATCGATTTGTGCGTTGTGTCCATACAGAATTTCAAAGCGATGTCTGGAAAGACAGTTGTGTGGAATTTTTCGTGCATCCGGAAAAAAGCGGCGGGTACTTTAATTTTGAGTTTAATTGCGGCGGTGCGCTTCTGTCCTCTTATGTGAAGGATTCAACCCGCGTAGGAAACAGCCTGAAAGACTACATTCCTCTGGACCAGAGCGATCAGCAGCTCATTCAGCGGCATGCCAGCCTCCCTCAAATCGTCGAACCGGAGATTACCAAGCGCGTTGTCTGGACTCTTGAATTTACTTTACCTTTCGCTGTGTTGAAAAGATATACCGGATTACCACGGCTCATGAAAGGCGCGGTCTGGCGGGCTAATTTTTATAAATGCGGCAATGAAACATCACATCCCCACTGGGTGTCTTGGCAGCCGCTTTCAGCGCGCAATTTTCATGAACCGAAAAGCTTTGGCCAGATCAAATTCTGCTGATAAAGTCTTGTTTTTATAAGCATTTTAACCACGCTGTTACTGGACGGGCGTTATGCCGCCGTAGCTTGTGTGAGGTGTTAGATTGATTAAAGTTTTTGCTAAATCATTACGATACATATCCTGTTAAAGGAGCGGGGACACATGAGCGATATTGCGGCAATAGCAGCAACCATGCTGGCCATGAGCCAGTCTCAAACGCAGGATCAAATCAGTATGAGCGTGATGAAGATGAACGCCGAAGCCGAACAGGCCGTGGCGGATATGCTGATGCAGCAAGCGCGACAGATCCAGGCCTTATCCGGTTCGTCAGCAAATTTAATCGATCTTTTTGTCTAAATTCCGCACCATTATAAATTTCTCGTGCATTTCTGAACAGGTGGCTTTATAACGCTCACGGGAGTCGCCAGGGCATGTTATTAAAAGCCAAAACCAAAAATATCAGCATCGTTTTGTTTAAACCCAAGTATGCGGGCAACGTCGGTTCGGTAGCCCGGGCCTCCAAGAATATGGGTATAAACAAGATCGTTGTCGTCGGTTCAGCCGAGATGGATCGCGAAGCCATGGAGCAACGCTCCACGCATCTGGCGGCGGATGTTTTGGATCAAATCCTGTACCGTGATTCCATCGAAGAGGCGCTGGGCGGCTTCAATTATATTGTGGGGACGACCGCCCGGTTAGGCAAGGCCCGCGGGCCCTTTGTGTCACCCCGCGCGGCAGCTCAAAAGATTGCCGATCTGTCTCAACATAACAAGATCGCGCTGTTATTCGGCCCGGAGGATGCAGGTCTGGCCAACGATCAGCTCAGGCTTTGTCACAGCGTCGTGACGATTCCCACTTCCCGCGAATTTACATCGCTTAACCTTTCCCAGGCTGTCATGATTCTCTGTTATGAAATATTTATCGCGTCATCGTCAGCGGCCGGTCCGGCAGAGGCTCCACCCAAATTAGCCATGTCTTCCGAACTGGAAGGCATGTACCGGCAAATCAAAAACCTGCTGTCCAAAACAGGATTTTTAAATCCGGAAAATCCTGAGTATTGGATGCTGGATTTACGGCGATTCTTCTCGCGGGCAGGCCTTATATCGCGCGAGGTGAAGATCATTCGGGGGATTTGCCGAAAACTGGATTGGCATGTGTCAAACAAAAAAACTTGACATAAATAACGATTTGCATTTCAAAGCGTTTTAAAGCTGTCATATGAACGGCGAGAGAAATTTGCCGTATAGAATCTCCAGATGCATATCCACACGGTATTGGAATTTCAGACAGTAGGGCATAACGTATTATTTAAATGACATGAACGGAGGTTGTATTGAATATGAGAAAAATATTTTCTTTCACCGGCGCTAAAAAAATTGTTTTCGGCAATGGCTCTATTTTGACGTTAGCCGGTCATATCAAAGAACACCACGCGCAGAATCCACTGGTCGTCATTGATAAAAACCTGGCCAAAACGGGACTACAGGAAAAAATCGCCAGTATTCTGGTATCTGAAGGCATCAAGTTTACGGTTTTTGATAAAGTGGAGCCGGAGCCCCAGATTGAACTGGCCGATGAAGGCGCCGCGCTGGCTGTCAAACATAAATGCGACTGTGTGATCGGTATCGGTGGCGGTTCCGCCATGGATGTGGCCAAGGCCATTGCCGTCATTGTCACGAATAAGGGCGCGGCGACGGATTACCTGGGCCTGAACAAAGTGCCTAAGGCGGGTCTTCCCAAGATTATGATTCCAACCACGGCAGGCACCGGCAGCGAAGTGACCTTCACGGCCGTGTTTGTCCGCAAAAACCTCAAAAAGAAAGAAGGGATGAACAGCCCCTACCTTTATCCGGAACTGGCGCTTTTGGACCCGGAACTGACGCTCACACTCCCGCCCGCGCCCACGGCCGAAACGGGCCTGGACGCATTATGCCATGCGATTGAGTCTTACACATCGATTAATTCGTCGCCGATGAGCGAAATGTTTTCACTGGAAGCGATTGCGCTCATTGCCGAAAATCTTCGCACCTGTGTGCATGACGGCAAAAACATCGCCGCAAGGGAAAGGATGCTCCTGGGAAGCCTGTACGCGGGCATCGGGCTTGCCAACGCGGGTGTGACGGCGGTGCATTCTCTGTCTTATCCGCTGGGCGGTAAATACGGTGTGGGGCATGGACTGGCCAACACAATGATGCTGCCGCCGGTCATGGCATTCAATCTGCCCGGTGCTTTGGAAAAATTTGCCGATGTCGCCGAGGCGATGGGCGAAAGCATTGAAGGACTCCCCCTGCGAGAAGCTGCGTATCTTGCGGTGGACGCCGTGGAGGCGCTGATTGACGATTGCGGTGTCTGCGATACCATCAAGAATTTTGGCGTGAAAGAAGAAGACTTTCCGGCGCTGGCCGATGTAGCGCTCACGGTGGCCCGGCCTCTGGAGAACAATCCCCGAAAGATGACCAAAGAAGATATGATCGCGATTTACGCGCAAGCTTATTAAGAAAGGTAGGTTAAACACATGGCAGGAGCTGAACTGATCGGTCAGGAAGAAATTAAAGAAGTTATGGACGTGCTCACAACCGGCGTCCTCATGCGATACGGATTTGACAAGGAAAGAAAAGGCGTCTTCAAAGTCCGCCAGCTGGAAGAAGAGTTTGCGCAATACTGCGGTGTAAAATTCGCGCTGGGTGTGACCTCCGGCTCATCGGCGCTGAAGGTGGCACTCACGGCGATGGATGTAGGGCCCGGCGACGAAGTGCTGGTCCCGGCTTTTACATTCCTGGCCACCTATGAAGCCGTTCTGGAAGTGGGCGCGATTCCGGTAATGTGCGATATTGATGACACGCTTAATTTTGACCCCAACGAAATCGAAAAGAAAAAGACCAGATACACCAAGGCTGTTATTCCCGTGCACATGTGCGGTTCTTCGGCAAAAATCGATAAAATCATGAAGATTGCCCGCAAGAATAAATTGTTGGTACTGGAAGACAACGCCCAGGGCTGCGGCGCAAGTTTTAAGGGCAAGAAGCTGGGCGGCCTCGGTGACATGGGCATTTTCAGTTTTGACTATTATAAAACCCTGACGACCGGGGAAGGCGGCATGGTAATTTCCAACAACAAAAAACTTTATCTGCGCTCGGAGTGGTATTCCGATCATGGCCACGACCACAACCCCAAAGTCGGCCGCGCGCTGGAAGGCCGCACAATCCTCGGGTTCAACTATCGCATGAATGAACTGCAGGGGGCTGTGGGGCTGGCGCAGTTGCGAAAACTCGACTACATCGTGGACGAGCAGAAGAAAAACAAGCGGATCATCAAAGATGCGCTGGCGCAGGTTCCGGGTGTGGGATTCCGCACGCTGCCCGATCCGGAAGGCGACTCCGCAACGTTTCTGGCGTTTAACCTGCCGGAAGAAAAAACGGCGCTCAGGTTTCAAAAAATACTTTCCGAGGGCGGTCTCGACACGACCTGTTATAAGAATAATAAATGGCACTATGTTCCCAACTGGGAGCACTTTCTCGCGTTTTCCACGGCCAATTCCAAGAAGTATCCGTTCAGGGACAAGGCCAACAAAGGCAAAGTGAAATATTCCCGCAAAAGCATTCCGTTTGCTGAAGATATTTTAAGCCGAACGCTGGTGATGGGCATTTCCGTGAAGATGAGTCAGGATAGGCTTGACGCTATTAAAACGGCGATTGAAAACGCCGCGAAGAATATGTAGGAGGAATTATCTCCGGAAGAAGAATCAAAAACGCCGCGCTGCTTTACTACAGCGCGGCGTTTTTATCTTCGACAATTTTGGCCCCATGTTCCGCCAGTAGTTCGCGCAGGATGGATCGATGGCAGTGTTGTTCATCAGCGCAATAGCAGCCGACGGAAAAATTTGCGGTATGCGAAAGGGCGGCCATAACGTCCAGCATTCTCCGGTTTTCGGGTGTATTCATTTCGGCGCGATACCCGCGAGTGAAGCGCTTCCATTCCTGGTCCGTTTTTGATGTTTTTGCCGATTTGAGCAGCGCCTCCGATGGTGCCAGATTGGGAAACCAGACATCGTACCAATTTTGAGATGCGTAATCACTTTTGGAAACGCCCCGCGGCGGGCGCCGCACAGTGCCGATACGAATCCCTTCGTTCGGCAGCCTGTCTGTTCCCAGGCGAACGATACGAATGCTCATGAAGACCTCACACGCCGGACGCCGTTACCGGTTTTTTCTTACACGCTACTTTTTCTTCATTGCCGCTGCAATTTGCTTAACTCTGTTAAATTCCGCCGTGTTGGTGATGGATTTTCTATCGGGGGCTTGAGCGGCCAGTTCCTTCATCTGCTGGACTCTCTCTTCGCTGGGGGGATGCGTACTGAAAGCGTCGGACAAGCTTTTCATCACCCCGCTGTCGTTTTTCTTGCCGCTTTTCTCCATTTCCAAAAGCTTCTCGTAGAATTTCCCCACATGATCTTTATCATAACCTGCGGCTACGGAATACTTGAAGCCTAAACGATCCGCTTCCATTTCGTCTTCCCGCGAGTTCACGAGAAAGGTGTATTTCTGCGCAAGATACCCGCCGCCCGCGCCGACGACACCTCCAATCGCCGCCGCTTTGGCAAGGCAGGCGGCATCTCCTTTGTCGCAAAGCAATACGCCCAGACCCAGACCGGCGGCAGCGCCGACCACGGCGCCCCCCGCCGCGTATACCCAGGTTTTATTCTGTGCTTTTTCCATCGCGTACATGCGTTCAGCGGAATGGCGGGCGACGACATGACCGATTTCATGTGAAATGACACCGGCAAGCTCCGCCTCGTTGGAGGCCATGGCAATCAGCGGCGCCGTGATGAAGACGGTACCCGCGGGCATCGCAAACGCATTGACATCGACCACATCCACAACTGTAAAATTGTAGTGGTAGGGATTTCCTTCCAGGTTATTGGCCCGGACAATTTTCATACCCAGATCGGAAACGTACTTTTGAAGGTCCTGATTTTTTGCGGGAGGATAATCCTTAAGCATTTTCGGAAGAGCTTCTTTGGTCAGGCGCTCCTCATCCTGCACCGTCAGGTTGGTTTCCTGTCCAACGTTGGAACCTTCACGGTGGCGGGAACTGTTGGTGGGTGCACAGGACAGGGTGATAAGCATACACACGAGGATCAACAGGGCAATGTTTTTTTTCATGATTTTCTCCTTCATAATTGCCTGGATTTTATTTTTTGCCGGTTTGGCTGCGGAAGAATTGCCGAATTTTTTCTGTTTGTACTGAATAACCGGCTTCTTTGTCTTTGAGAAAATTAAAGCATGACAGGGGTCTGTCTGTCAAGAGCGCGGTTTCGGACTGGCTGTCGGAAGTTCTTCATCACGCTTTCGAGAGACGAGCGTTAACTCTCCGTAGCTTGCTTTGAGGTAATTGATAAATTTTTAACGCTCTTTCAGTCATTTTAATGTATAAATAAAGAGTGATGAAAACAATTGCCACCAAAAACCAAATGCCGACCGATACAATCACTGAAAGCCCCGGCATTTCTTTTCAGCATCTTTCCGATTGCTATTTCGTTGATAATGCCTTGAATGACCATCAGGGCCCGGCCTATGGTTTTCCCGCCTCGCAGGAAGAGAGCCTGTATACAACCTGCTGTTTGATGAAAGATTTTCTAAAATGTTAATGCGAAGGTTGTAACATATCGATTTGAAAATGCAACCTGCAGGATGGTTGAAGATTGTCTTGACAGGCATATAAAATTCCTATACTCCCCGCCGCAATTAATAATCGTTTTTTTCGGGGCGATTTTTCGGAGCGGAAAGTGATCAAAGCACAGTTTGAAAGTCTGGGGGTCTATCTTCCTGATCGCGTTGTGTCGACGCGGGAATTGATCGATCAAATGCCCGCCAAGCCGCTCTTTGATCTGGAATTCCTGACGGGTGTCCGGGACCGGCGCTGGCGATCGGATGTGCAGGATTCCTATACAATGGCCATGGCGGCCGCTTCTGATTGCCTGAACAAATCGCAATACCGGGCAAAGGACCTGGATGTGATTATTTGCACCTCCATCAGTCATTTCAAGGGCGGACTCAATCTCTGGATGAAACCGGACATGAGCAAATTTCTGAAAAAGGATCTCGGCATGAGATCCGACGCGATGGGCTTCAGTATGACAAACGCCTGCGCCGGAATGCTTACCGGCGTCCATATTCTCAATAATATGATTAAAACCGGAGCTGTGAAAACCGGTATGATTATCAGCGGCGAATGCATCACTCCGATCTCGGAAACGGCGGTCAAAGAAATTAAGGAGCCAGTCGATCCGCAGTTTGCGTCATTAACCGTCGGCGATTCCGGTGTTGCCCTGATTATGGACCGCGCCACGGATGAAAACGAGGGAATTGATTTTGTGGAATTATTCACGCTCGCCGATTTTGCCGATCTGTGTCTGGCGATGCCCAGCAATCAAAACCCGGGTCTGGCGATGTATGCCCAGGCCGTGGAAATCCACCAGGAAGTGCTTCTTCGGTTGCCGAAAATTATCGAGTTTATGATGAATAAACATCACTTCACCGGCCGGGATTATGATTATGTCATTCCCCATCAAACGTCGACCCGGGCCATCCAGACGGCGCTGCATCTTTGCTCAAAGCATCTGGAGGTTCTTCCTGAGATCCTGATCGGCATCGACAAATTCGGCAACACCGCTTCGACATCCCACTTTGTGGTTTTACATGATCATCTGACGAATAAAAGCCTGAAGAACCATTCAAAAATTTTTTTCCTGGCACTGGCGTCAGGTATTGTGATCGGATTTGTATCGGCGAAGATCGGAAAACTGGAGGCATGCTATGGCTACAATCATTAAGGCCTCCTATGCATCGCTTTCCTTTCCGCAAAGTTCTATCGGCATGGCCGTATCCGCCGCTCAAAGCTGTCTTGCAAAGGCCGGCTTGTCGGTGCAGGATATAGATCTGCTCATCAATATCGGCGTCTTCCGGGACGACAACATTATCGAACCGGCAATGGCCCCTCTGATACAAAAACAGCTGGGTATGAACCTTGATCCGGTTAAAAATAAACATCTTCAGCGTTCAACGCTGTCCTTTGACATCAATGACGGAGAATGCGGCTTCATCACGGCCGTTCATGTTGCCGATGTCTTTTTTCAAAGCGGTTCCGCGAAAAATGCCCTCATCGTTGCGGGAGATATTCATCCCTCGAAAACCCGTCATCCGGACTTCCCGTTTCAAAGCGTTGCCTGTGCCATGGTGATAGCATACACACAGGATGCCGACACCGGTTTTTCGGGCTTTCATTTTAAAACATCGGCAAACGGCAGTTTTGGATTTTCCGCCAATGTAGATTTAATGTCCAACGGTTTGAAAAGCCGGGAATGCATGAAATTCACCATGGAAGACCGATACCACGATCGGTTGTCCGGTTTCACCGCCGCCATGATGCAGGAGATATTTCAAACCGGCCGGATAAATCCGGCAAACATCGATTACGTTGTGACGTCACAGCCGGCAAAGAATTTCGGTAAAACCGTCGCCCTTGGCGCAAATCTGAATGGACGCTCCCGGATTGTTGATTGTTATGATCAATACGGGGATGCTCATACATCCTCTCTTATCCTGTGTTATCATCATCTGGTCCATAACGATTTGACAAAGAAAAATGACCGGATTTTATTTATTGCCGCCGATTCGGGTCTGTCGGCCGCCTGCTCCCTTTATATCGTCTGATCTTCACCCCTCACCTGATACCCCTTGCCTGTCTGTTACGCGCTATTTGCTCTTTAAAATCATTTATGATAAATGTTCGTCAATTCTGAAGCATTTTCTGAAAGAAGGCTTGCGTGTCTAGAAAAACTGGAATTGTTAAGGATAGCCGTTATTTACAACACACGGCCGGGTTTTCACATCCGGAAAGTCCTGCGAGGCTGGCAGCCGTCTACGAAATGCTGGACAACCCCGATACGTCCTGGAAGTATGTTGCCATTGAACCACGGGAAGCGAGTCATGATGAAATCGCCTACGTTCACACGCCTCATTATATCGATTTCGTTGCATCGACAGCCGGAAAAAGCCACGTTATTCTCGATCCGGACACCATGACCAGCGCGGAAACATACGAAATCTCCAAACTGGCTGTCGGCGGCCTGCTCAACGCCATCGATGCCGTCATCGCGGGTGAAGTGGATAACGCGTTTGCTTTAGTCCGGCCACCTGGCCATCACGCCGGCGCAGGAAATTCGGCGGGATTCTGTGTTTTTAACAATATTGCCGTTGGTGCGATGCACGCGCGGTACAAACACGACGTTAAGAAAATACTGATCGTCGATTGGGATTTGCACCACGGGAATGGCACGCAAAAGATGTTTTATACGGATCGCCAGGTTCTGTACTTCTCAACGCATCAATATCCCTATTATCCGGGCACCGGTAGCTGGCAGGAAATCGGCGAAGGCATGGGGTTGGGTTTTACCGTGAATGTGCCTTTAAACCGCGGCGCGGTTAACGGGACGTATGCAGCCGCATTGCGTAAAATTCTTGTGCCGATTGCTCTGGCTTATCAACCGCAGCTTATTTTGTTATCCGCCGGCTTCGATATCTACTTCAAAGATCCTCTGGGCGGGATGCGCGTCACGCCGGAGGGATTCGCCGCAATGGCACGCATATTGCTCAACATTGCGGATGAATGCTGTGGCGGAAAGCTGGTTGCCGTTCTGGAAGGCGGTTATCACGTTGGAGGTCTGACGCAATCAGTCAGGGCAACGCTTGCGGAAATGACCGATGAGACGCACATAACGGAGGCAAAACTTGCCGGACTGGAGGCGGAAGCGGATGAACAAAACAAGCAGGTGATCAACAAGATCATTTCACTGCAGCGTCCATATTGGAATGTATTTTGAGGAGGTCATTTTGAAGTTAAGTACAGCCGATGTTGAATATGTAGCTAAATTAGCACGTTTGGAAGTTTCAAATCAGGAAAAAGAAAAGTTTACCGCTCAACTCAACGATATTCTGCTCTATATCGACAAGCTCAATGAACTGAACACCACGGGAGTTGCCCCTATGAGCCACGCGATTGCAGTAACCAACGCGTTTCGTGAAGATACAGTACACGAATCACTGGGCACTGAAAAAGCGCTTGCCAACGCGCCGGACGCGCGCGGAGAGTTTTTCCGGGTGCCCAAGGTGATCGAGTAATCCGTTCAATTACGTCCGGGTTTTTCTCTGAAATGAACATATTTGTATGAAAAGAAATTGAGGAGTTTATGGCGATATATCAGTTAACCATTCATGAATTGCAAGAAAAGATTCGCGCAGGCGAGGTGACGGCGGCCCAGATTACCGAGTCGGTTTTTTCGCGCATCGACGCGGTGGAAGAACGGGTGCACTCCTTCATCCGCCTGATGAAAGACGAAGCGTTTGCCGCTGCGGCCAAAGCGGATGACGACATCAAGAAAGGCGATATCAAAGCCCTCACCGGCATTCCCATCGCACTCAAAGACATTTTATGCACGCAAGGCATTCCCACGACTTGCGGTTCGCACATTTTGCATAACTTCGTGCCGCCATACAGCGCAACAATTGTCGAAAAGCTGGCCGCGGCCGGGGCCGTGTTTGTCGGCAAGGCGAACATGGACGAATTTGCCATGGGATCATCCACGGAAACCTCGTATTTCGGGCCGACGCGCAACCCCTGGGATCTCACCCGCATTCCCGGCGGCTCCAGCGGAGGGTCGGCCACGGCGGTGGCGGCGGATGAATGCATCGCCTCCATCGGGTCGGACACGGGCGGCTCCATCCGCCAGCCCGCGGCGCTGTGCGGCGTGGTGGGCCTCAAACCCACGTATGGCCGCGTGTCGCGCTTCGGACTGATCGCGTTTGCCTCGTCGCTCGACCAGATCGGCCCGTTCACCAAGGACGTGGAAGACTGCGCCATCATGATGAATGCCATTGCCGGCCATGATCCGAAAGAGTCCACATCGGTTCAGGCCGAAGTTCCCGACTATCGCCAGTTTTTAAATCGCGACATTTCCGGCTGGAAAGTCGGCATCCCCAAAGAATATTTTATCGAAGGCATCGATCCGGAAGTGTCCGCCGCCGTGCGAGATGCGATTGAAACCATTAAAAAATGCGGTGCTGAGACTGTGGACATATCGCTGCCGCACACGAAGTATTGCGTGGCGGTATATTACATCATCGCGCCCGCCGAAGCGTCGTCGAACCTGGCGCGCTACGACGGCGTGAGATACGGCTTCCGCACGGCGGATGCGCGTGATCTGGCCGAAATGTATCAGAAGACCCGCATGCAGGGCTTCGGCGCGGAAGTCAAGCGCCGCATCATGATCGGCACCTACTCGCTTTCCGCCGGCTACTACGACGCGTACTACGGCAAGGCCTCGCAGGTGCGGGCGCTCATCCGCCGCGACTTTGACGAAGCGTTTAAAAAGTGCGACGTCATTCTCACACCCACGACGCCCACGCCCGCATTTAAGATCGGCGAAAAAACGGATGATCCGCTCCAGATGTATCTGTCCGATATTTTCACAATCTCCACCAATCTGGCCGGCATTCCCGGCATGTCCGTGCCCTGCGGGTATACAAAGGCCGGTCTGCCCGTCGGTGTGCAGTTTCTGGCCAACCATTTTGAGGAAGGCAAACTGCTGCAATTTGCCTCGGCGTTTGAGAAAAGCGCCGCCATTGAGAAAAGGAGGCCTGCGTTATAATGGATTTTGAAACAGTCATCGGGCTGGAAGTTCACGCCCAAATGTTAACGAACACAAAAATATTCTGCACCTGCTCCACGAAATTCGGCGGCGCGCCCAACAGCCACGCCTGCCCGGTGTGCCTGGGGATGCCCGGCGTCCTGCCGGTGCTCAACAAGAAAGTCGTCGAGTTCGCCATGAAGATGGCGCTGGCGACGAACTGCACCATTAATCCGCAAAACGTTTTTGCGCGCAAAAATTATTTTTATCCCGATCTGCCCAAAGGGTATCAGATATCCCAGTACGCTTATCCGATTGCCGAACACGGCCACATCTGGATTGAAGCTGACGGAGAGAAAAAGAAAATCGGCATCACCCGTATTCACATGGAAGAAGACGCAGGCAAGCTGATCCATGATGAAAACAATCCCGCAAGCTACGTCGATTTGAACCGCACCGGCGTGCCGCTCATTGAAATCGTGAGCGAACCCGACATCCGCTCGTCCGAGGAAGCGGCCGACTACCTGCGGCGTTTGCATGAAATTCTGGTGTATCTGGAGATTTGCGACGGCAACATGGAGGAAGGGTCCTTCCGCTGTGACGCCAACGTCTCCATCCGTCCCCGCGGCCAGCAGGAATTCGGCACGCGCACGGAGCTTAAAAACATGAACTCCTTCCGCAACGTGCAGCGCGCGCTGGACTATGAAATCAAGCGCCAGCAGTATCTGGTGGAAAACGGACAGGCCATTATTCAGGAAACACGCCTGTGGGACGACGCGCAAGGCGTGACCAACTCCATGCGTTCGAAGGAAGAAGCCCACGACTACCGCTATTTCCCCGATCCCGATTTGGTGCCGGTGGTCATTGGCGCAGACTGGGTAGCGCAAATTCGTTCGGGCATGCCGGAGCTGCCTCAGGCCAAGCGCGAGCGGTTTGTTTCCGAATACGGCATTCCTGCCTACGATGCGGGCGTGCTCACCGCCGACAAAGCGCTCTCCCTGTATTATGAAGACGTCGTAAAGCTCTGCGGTAAGCCCAAGATCGTAAGCAACTGGCTGATGGGCGACGTCATGAAATTCCTGAATGAAGACAAGCGCGACATCCGCGATTGCCCCATTACCGCGCAGTCGCTGGCTGATATGATTTCGCTTATTGAAGAAGGCGCGATCAGCGGCAAAATGGCCAAGGAAGTCATCGACGACATGTACAAAACCGGCAAGACGCCCAAAGAGATCATCGCGGAAAAGGGCATGGTCCAGATCACGGATGAAGGGGAGCTGACAAAAACCATCGCCGCGATTATTGATGCCAATCCCAAGCAGCTGGCCGATTACCGGGGAGGCAAGGACAAGCTCTTCGGCTTCTTTGTCGGTCAGGTGATGAAAGCGACTCAGGGTAAGGCCAATCCCCAGCTGGTCAACGACCTGCTCAAAAAGATGCTTGTCTGATGATTAAAACGGTATTCTGGAAAAACAATGCGGTTGTGTTGATCGATCAAAATGCTCTGCCGGTTGTCGAGCGGCACTTGGTCTGTTCAAATTACCGGCAGGTGATTGCCGCGATTAAAGACCTGACCGTCCGCGGCGCGCCGGCCATTGGTGTCGCCGCCGCCATGGGTGCCGCACTGGGCGCGAAAGTTCTGGCCGGAGAGTCGCCCGAGAAATTTGAAAATAAATTCAGCGTGATTTGTCACGAAATTGCCCAAGCGCGGCCGACGGCGCGTAATCTTTTCTGGGCGTTGGAAAGGATGAAAAATCATCTGAATGATGTGCTTGCCTCAGGATGTCGAAATCCGGCGGATGAATTGGTCAAAGAAGCCAAACGCATCTGCGCTGAAGACATGAAGATCAACAGGCAGATGGGTTTTCACGGCAGAGAGCTGTTTGATTGTGGCGATAATATCCTGACGCATTGCAACGCGGGCGCGCTGGCGACCGCAGGTTACGGAACAGCCCTGGGTGTGATTCGCGCGGTCTGCGAACAGGGCAAAAAACTGCACGTTTATGTTGATGAAACAAGGCCGGTGCTGCAGGGTTCAAGACTTACCGCCTGGGAAATGAAGAAGGAAAAAATACCGGCCACCCTCATTACGGACAACATGGCCGGATTTCTGATGCGGCAGGGGCGAATCGATAAGATTATCGTTGGCGCGGACCGCATTGCCGCCAACGGTGACACGGCCAACAAGATCGGTACTTATTCCCTGGCTGTACTGGCGAAGGTTCATCGCATTCCCTTTTATGTGGCGGCACCTGTCTCTACATTTGATTTTTCCATAAGAACAGGCGCTGAAGTTCCCATTGAAGAGAGAAATGCTGACGAGGTGACGCACTGGCGAGGTATTCGGGTCGCGCCCAAAGGCATGACGGTTTACAATCCGGCTTTTGATGTCACGCCGGCGAAGTTAATAACGGCTATCATCACGGAGAAAGGTATTTTGACAGGCCCGTATGCCCGGGCAATTGCCGGTTTGCACTAAGGAATCATTGAAAGATGAAGTTGCTGCTTTTTGATTTTGACGGTGTGCTGGTGGATTCGCTCGACGTCTATGAAAAAACCGTGACCGATTGCCTGAATGTCATCGGTCAGCCGCTGTCGCGCGGCCGCGTTGAATTTCTGGAACTCTTTGAAGATAATTTCTACAAATCCCTTGCCGATAAAGGTGTGAACATGGACCGGTTCATGACCGCCTCCGTGGATATTTTATCGCAGGTTAACTATGCCGACATGAAGCCCTTTGAAGCCATCCGACCGGTACTGCGCGAGCTTAAAAAGACTCACCCTATGGTGGTCATTTCCTCCAATGACACCCCGACGATCAAAGAAGCTCTGCGCCTCTACGATTTTCAGGGGATTTTTGACGATGTTCTGGGATCAGATTTTATGCTCAGTAAAAAAGAAAAAATTCTTTACGTCATCAAAAAATACCATATTGGCATGGAAGATATTTATTACATCGGAGATACCACCGGCGACATCAAAGAAGGCAGGCAGGCGGGCGTCAAAACCGTAGGAGTCACTTGGGGATGGCACAACAAAGCATTGATGGCTGCGTCACACCCGGATTATCTGTTTGATAATCCTCAAGATTTGCTTCAACTTGTCTAAAATTCAAGTTTCCTTCCCCCGTTACCGATGAAACAAGGTAAGCTAGGGAGGAAACATTATGTCAATAGCATTCAATACTGCGCTTTCCGCTCTGAGGGCACTGGATATCAAAATGGACGTAAACGCCAATAATATTGCTAATATCAACACGGATAAGTTCAAGAAAAGCCGTGTCAATATGCAGGAAGCCATGCAGGGGGGAGTGCAGGTCACCATTGAACAAATCAATACGCCGGGTATTTCCCTGGGAACCAACGAAAGAACCGGAGAAGAAATCGAATCGTCCAATGTAAACCCGGGAGAAGAGTTTGTTGATCAAATCGTCACCCGATACGCGTTTGAGGCTAATGTGCTCACCGTTAAAACTGCGGATGAAATGCAGCAGACACTTCTGGACATCATCTCCTGAATTTGTACCGCAAAACGATTTCCACGTTGACAGTCCGTTCATTTTAAAGTTAAAAGAATTCATGATTATTCCCGAGGAAGTGCCAAGGTCACTGGTGGGCCTCCCGGACTTCAAATCCGGTGTGGGGCGCTA
>CAZDYR010000005.1:0-18663 GCA_964509625.1 uncultured Smithella sp.
GATATAGGGCGAGAACTTCAAAAGATTTTCCAGGTACTGGGGCGCGACGTTCTTGCCGCCCGCCGTGATGATCAGGTCTTTCTTGCGGTCGGTCAGCTTGAGATAGCCTTCGTCGTCAATCATGCCGACGTCGCCGGTGTGCATCCAGCCGTTCACCAGGGCTTCTTTGGTGTTTTCTTCATCCTTGTAATATCCCTTGAAAATGCCCGGATGTTTGACCAGGATTTCTCCGTCTTCGGCGATTTTGACCTGTGTGCCCGGAATGGCCTTGCCGACGGTTCCCACTTTAAAATCCACTTCGCTGGACATGTGCGTGATGCCGGTGGTTTCGGTCATGCCGTAGCCTTCGCGGATCGGGATTCCGATGCTCTGGAAAAATTTCAAAATCTCATGGGAGATGGGCGCAGCGCCGGAAACGCCCACGCGCACCCGGTCAAAACCGAGGCGCTCCTTGAGCTTCCGAAAAACCACGAAGTAGGCGATATGGTACGTGAGCCACAGGCCCGGCGGCACTTTCTTTTTAGCCAGCGCGATGTTGTTGTACCGGGTCCCGATCTTGACGGCAATGTCATAGAGCGTCCGCTTCAGCCATGTGGCGTCCGCCATTTTCAGAACGATGCCGGAGTAATACTTTTCCCAGATGCGCGGTACGGCGTGAAACATGGTGGGTGAGATTTCCATCATGTCCGCCATGACGGTGTCGGTGTTTTCGGTGAAATTGACGATCTGTCCGATCGACAGATGGTACATGATGTCGAATATCTGCTCGTAGACGTGATTAAGCGGCAGAAACGAAATGGTTTCATCTTCGTTGGTCAGCGGCGTGACCTGATTGGCGGACTGGGCGATCCACAGATAGCCTTCATGTGCCAGAAGCGCTCCTTTGGGTGGTCCGGTGGTTCCCGAGGTGTAAATGATACCGGCGATATCATCGGGCTTTGCCTGTTCGGTGAGCTGGGAAAAGAGCTGGGGGTTCTTCTTGTCTTCTTCTCTCCCCAGCGTCAGAAGCTGATCAAAGCTCATCAGCATGGGATCTTCAAAGTGTTTGAGGCCTTCCATCTCCCAGACGATTAGTTTCTTCAAAAGGGGTGTCTTGGAGCGAAAAGCCAGCGCCTTGTCCAGTTGCTCTTCATCCTCACAGATATAAACCACGGCATCGGAGTGGCCAACGACGTATTCGCATTCCGCCACCGGATTGGTCGTATAAACACCCACCCAGGCGCCGCCGGCGCAGACAATGCCCAGCGCCGAATAAAGCCATTCGGGCCGGTTTTCTCCGATAATCGCGACGTGATCCTTGTATTTGACGCCCAGGGCATGGAGGCCTAATGTCACATGTCTGACATTCTCGTAATATTCCTTCCACGTGATATCGTGCCAGATGCCGTAATCTTTTCTTCTCATGGCAATGCGGTCGGGCTGCTTTTTCACCATGTTCAGGAATGCCTTGGGCAATGTCTTGATTTCCAATGTCTGGGCCATACTTTCTCCTTGATCGTTTAGAACCATTAACCGATGTTCATTTCAGATGCCGCGCGCCGGATTAGCGGAAACGGACTTTCCTCCGGTAACGCTTGTATCCCTTGACAGACTGTTCGGTGGCGATTCCCAGATAGAATTCCTTGATATCCTGATCCTCCCGGAGGACCTCCGGTTTGTCGGCGCGGACGATCCGGCCGTTTTCCAGCAGGTAGGCGTAGTGAGAATATTTGAGCGCCATATTCACGTTTTGTTCCACCAGCAGAATGGTCATGCCGTCTTTTTCATTAATATTTTTAATGATGCCAAAAATTTCCTTGGTCAAAAGCGGGGAAAGTCCCAAAGACGGCTCATCGAGCATGAGCAGTTTCGGTCGGCTCATGAGTGCCCGGCCGATGGCCAGCATCTGCTGCTCGCCGCCGCTCATCAGTCCCGCCTGCTGATTGCTTCGTTGCTTCAAAATGGGGAAATGATGATAAACGTTTTCCAGATCATCCTTGATATTTTTCCGGTCCTTCCGGGTGTACGCGCCCATGTTGATATTTTCCAGCACGGTAAGTTCGGGAAACACTTCCCGTCCTTCCGGAACATAACCGATGCCCATGCGCACGATGTCGGCGGTCTCCTTGCGGTCGATGCGCTCACCCAGAAATTCAATGGTGCCTTTTTCCGGCTGTTCTTCTTTCAGATCATAAAACAGGCGCATAATGGTTTTGAGCGTGGTGGTTTTTCCGGCGCCGTTGGAACCCAAAAGAGCGACAACATCTCCCTGCTTGATTTCAAAGGAAATGCCGTGCAAAGCGCGGATCAAATCGTACCATGTCTCGATGTTTTTTACTTTCAGCATTAGATCGCTCCCTCCTCTCCGAGGTAAGCTTTGATGACTTCGGGGTGCTTCTGAACCTCCTGAGGCGTTCCCAGAACAATTTCCTGCCCCTGGCTCATGGCAAAAACACGATCCGAAATCCCCATGATCATGTTCATGTCGTGTTCAATGAGCAGAATCGTCACATTATAATCTTCGCGGATATCCTTAATCCAGATCGTGAGATCGTCTTTTTCTTCCGTATTCATGCCGGCGGACGGTTCGTCCAGCAGCATCACTTTGGGTTCCAGCGCCAGCGCCCGGCCGACCTCAATCAGTTTGCGTTTGCCGTAGGCCAGGGAACCGACAAACTGATCGCGCACGGACTGGAGTTCCAGAAAGTCAATAATGTTTTCGACCTTTTCACGGTGTTCGATTTCCTCCCGGGCGGCCCTGGAGTGCTTGCCCCACATGAAAGCGCCGCTGAAAACTCCCGTGTGCATGAAGATGTGGCGGCCCAGCATGAGATTGTCCATCACCGTCGCGTTGGCGAACAGTTCGATGTTCTGAAAGGTGCGCGCCACGCCTTTTTTGGCGATCCGGTCAGGGGTTTTCCCCACCAGGTTTTCACCTTCGAGCCTGATCGAGCCCTCGTTGGGATGATAGATCCCGCTGATCAGGTTGAAGATCGTGGTCTTCCCGGAACCGTTGGGCCCGATGATGGAAAAGATTTCATTCTTATCAACGCTGAAGCTTACGTCATTGACGGCTTTTAATCCGCCAAAGCTGATGCTCAAATGTTCGATATCGAAATAGCCCATGGTCATCCTCATTGTCTGTCTAAAGAAAGGCTTGCGAGGGCGGGCAGAGAGCCCTCGCAAGCTTGGGGACCCAGCCTTCTTAGTGACGGCTGATTTCGTTTTCCGTCCAGTCCTGAAGGACGATTAGCTCACTGTTGGGGCCTGCCTGCCAGATCTGAATGGTCTTGGGCGCTTTATGATTGTTCGCCGTCCAGGTGATCTTCGGACCGACGCCCTGGAAATTCTTCAGGCTGTCCAGTTCTTTTTTCACTGCTTCGGTGCTCAGGTTTTTACCTGCTTTTTTCATGGCATAAACCAGAGGTTCCCCGACGACGATGCCCGCCTGATAGAAAATGCCCCAGCGCTCCGTGGGCGCCATACGCTCCTGCGCCGCGCGGTATTTCTTAATGAGCGGATGGTCGGCATAAGGCGGAATGAAGAACCCGCTGGTGATGACGCCTTCTTTGGACCACAGGCCGTCCGTGATTTTGTTCATCAGGGGATAATCCGACAGGTTGTAAGAGTGAATCCACTGCGGGCGGAAGCCCTGGGATACACTGGTTCTCAGAGCAATGGCCGCCTGGGTCGGCGAGCAGTAACCGATGACGGCTTCGGCGCCGGAGGCTTTCAGTTTGGCTACCTGCGATGAAAGATCGCGTTCAGTGGGCTCGACGGGGAGAGCGGCCACCAGTTCCATTTTATATTTGCTCAGGCGATACTTGACTGAATCCAGAGCATCCAGACCGTAGTCGTCGTTCTGGTAGAACATGGCGATTTTTTTGTATTTCTTTTTTTCAACGGCGAATTTTGCCAGAATGCTGGAGTCATCTTCATAGGTTGCCCAGATGTTCCAGAGGTAGGGATTGTGCGGATCCCAAAACGACCTTGCGCCGGAGCAGGGGGAAATCCAGATAATTTTATTTTCCAGGAGTATTTTATAAACGGACTGACAGCAGGCCGTGCCCACGCCGCCCACAAAGGCGAAAATGCCGTACCGTTCAACCAGTTCTTTGACGGCGGCTACCGTTTGGGAAGGATTGTACTGGTCGTCGCGAACAAAGAATTTAATTTTGCGGCCGTGAATGCCGCCTTCTTCGTTCACAATATCAAAAAGGAGCTTACTGCCGCGCGCGACGGCGCCCCAAGGCGCCGCAGGACCCGTCTGAGGTCCCCAGGCGGCGATACGAATTTCCTGGTCATCAAATCCACGTTCGGTTGCTGCCTGTCCGAGACCGGCAAGCAGAAAGACGGCAAAAATGGAAACAAGCATTACCCTCATTACTTTTTTTAAATGCATAGCCCTTCCTCCTTACTTTTTTGTGAGATGCAAATGTATTCGTTGATGATTCTCAGCTTTTGTACCACTTTCCTCCTTCTTTTAAAAAAATGAAGCCGATGTTGACGACTGAGCGACGCTTGGTGACTTCGTATGCGAATGTTACTTCTACTTCCACCTGGGCGATCCTGTCGGCGGTGGATAGGGTCTGTGGATCCTTATTGTCCTGAATATAAGAGACGCGGACGATCTGATAGGCAACGACGTGATACGGTGCTGCCTTGGCTTCAGCCAGATACTGTTGATAGGTGTGCGTCCGCAGATAAGCGGATGAAGGAGCGAAACAGGCATATACAGCCGGATAGTCACGCCGGATTTCCGCGTCAAGAAAAGTCCTCACAGCTTTGAGAACGGTTTTTTCCTCCGGATCATTCGATGATCCGGAAAAAACATTCTCCGGAAGGCTAAGCAGCATCAGAATGGCGGCAAAGATAAAAACAGCCGCTTTTGCATTTCGATGATGAGAGAGTCCGCGTGATAAGCTGGTATTCATCAAAACTACACTTTCTTGACCCAGTGTTTGGCAAACAAACCGCTGGGACGAATGCAAAGCATCAAAACGATGACGACAAAAGCTGTGATCGGCTTCCAGACCGGCCAGACGTAACCAAAGAAATTTTCCAGCAGCCCCATAATCGCGCCGCCGATCAGTACGCCGGGAATGCTCATCAGTCCTCCCAGAACCGCGGCGGCGAAGGCCTTCAGAAACGGTTCCATCATGAACTGCGGATCCAAAATAGTTTTGGCTGTAAGCAGAACCGCGGCGATGAGTCCGATTACCGAGCTAAACGCCCAGGAAAAGGCAAAAACGCGGTCCGTGTTGATGCCCATGATTTTGGCGGCATGTTTGTTCTGCTGGGTGGCCCGCATGGCCGTTCCCAGGTTGGTGTGGTTGAAAAAGAAATAAAGAAAAGTCATCACAACGGCGGCAATGATGAAGACCGCCAGCGCCCACTGGCTGATGACGAATCCTTTGACCGGTTCATAAGTCACCATGTAGGAAATCGGGAGAGAAAATTCCTGCTGTTCGGCGCCCCATTTCCAGCTTGCAAAACCCATCAGCAGCATTTCCACACCCAGGGTGATGACAATCAGACTTAATAAGGTTGGATTTTTCGCGGGTCTGAGGAAAAGATACTGGACCAGAACGCCCAGAATGGCGGCAAATATGATGGCCGCGAGCAGCGCGACCCAGAACGGAAAGTGATAAAACGTCAGCAGGTGAAAAACGATAAAAGTGGAAAACATGGCCATTTCACCGGCGGCAAAATTCATGACCTCCGACGTTTTGTATATAATGACAACCGCCAGGCCGAAAAGACCATAGCAGGCGCCCATCGCCAATCCCTCAATTAACAGCTGTTCGAAAGGCATATCTCCCCCTTATTTCATTCTGTTTTCCATTTTTGACCATTCTGGAGATTCCATCAATTTTATCCTGTTGCAAAAGGCAAGTGCGTTTTTAACGATTCCGGTGCGTTTACGCTGATTTAAAAAGGCCAGGCTTTCCAGTATTTCTTCAGTCGGATCCAGACGCCGAAGAATCCCATGGGTTCAAAAATCATGATCCCGATCATGACCAGACCCAGAGCGATGGCGCTTAAGTTGTCTATTCCCGTAATAGACAGCCAGCGCTGTGAAATGGCTACCACAAAATCTCCGACATAAGGAACGTCCTTGACGTTCTTGAAAAGGGCATACATCAGATAGGTGATGAAAGCCGCGCCGGCGATGGACCCCATGATGGAACCCAGTCCGCCCACGACAATCATGACCAGAAAGTAGATGGACAGAAACATATTAAAGGTAATGGGATCAAAAAACCCGAGCACAAAGGCAAAAAGACCGCCGGCAATTCCGGCATAAAAGGCACTGACCGCGAAAGAGAGGGTTTTGTAAATGGTCAGATTAATGCCGATGACCTCGGCGGCAATGTCACTGTCGCGGATGGCGACAAAAGCGCGTCCCACTTTTGTTTTTAAAATATTAATCGCCCCCAAAACCATGAGGATGGTGATGATCAGAATGAGATAATACTTGCTTATGTCTGTTGTGAGGGTAAGATTCAAGCCCAGTTGCGGGATGCCGATATTAAGATCGGGCGCTCTCAGACCACTGCGGCCGCCGAACACTTCCATATGGCCGATAATGTGCATGATGGCCAGACCGAATGCCAGCGTGGCAATGGTGAGGTATGGTCCCTCCAGTCGCAAAGCCGGCAATCCCAAAATGAAGCCGAAAAAGGCGGCGATAAAAGCTGCGATGATAATAGCCGGGAAAAAAGGAATGCTCAGTTTTGTCATGAGAAGCACCGTCGCATAGGCGCCGATGGCAAAGAATCCGGCGTGGCCCAAGGAGATCTGACCTGTTGACCCGACCAGAATATTGAGGCCGACGGCAAGAATGACATGGACCATGATCAGATTAAAAAGGTATAAATAATAGTTGGTTGATATGAGGGGGAGGGTGAAGAGCGCGACCATGAGAACAATTGTCCAAAAAAGAATGGTCCCGCTTTTGAAAAGCTCGATATCCTCGTAATACGCCCGCTTCATGTCCATGAGATCACACGCTCCTAAATTTTCTGATAGAAGGGTTGATTACATCTGGTACAATTTCGCTTACGTTGCCTTCTTTTATGACGGAAGTGCCGTGAATGTGTCAAGGTGCTTGAAGCTTTGACGCGGGTTTTGGCGCAAACCGCGTTCTGACTTGAGAAGATCCCATATACAAGCCGTATTCATCTTCGCTCACCACAAGCCGGATCAAAAGCACGCCACCTCAGAATTTAATCTGGCGTCAATCTATTATAGCGTGTATTTTGTGTCAATATGAAATAATCAAAACTGTTTCCATACAATCATAGTATGGAAATTTTTATGGTAAGCTTAAAAGGTAGGATCGAAGATTGACTTTTTGGTTGTTCAAACCGAGTTTTTTGCGGATGCGATACCGGTAAACATCAACGGCACTGCTGGAAACACTCAAAACATCGGCGATCTCTTTACTGTTTTTTCCGTCTTTGATCAGGTGGGCCACCTGGATCTCGGTGGTTGTCAGGCTTCTAAAGCGGGTTGAGAGTTTCCGCGAAAAGGGGGAAAACATCTCTTCCAGGTTGGAGGCGATAAGATCGGTATAGATTTGCCGGCTCTGTTCCGACCCTCCCTTGCGCAGCTTCTCCAGATGGGGAATAACCAGTTCTTTGATACCGGTCATAAGAGTCTGTTCCATCTCCTCACGGTCTTCGGCCCTCTGCTTGAGCATGACTCGCAGCGCCGTATTGAGCTCCTCCAGGTTGCGGGTTTTGATAAGTAATTCGCTCCCCTTTTCCTCCAGCTCCGTAATATCTATGACGGAACAGACATGCTTCCTCGTACCGGGAATCAGACAGTTTGTGCTCAGCATATTCTTAATGTTTCCCTCGCTGTCCACCAGACGAAATTCATAAGTTCTGGGAGCCAGTTCGGGATTGATTCGTCTCATTCGATGATATTCTTCCAGGCGGGGAAGGTCTTTTTCGTAAATCAGGTCCACCCAGGTTCTTTTCCCCTCCCATTCCTCCTTCCGGTAACCGGTCACTTTTTCAAATTCCGTGTTGATCAGCGAAAGTGTCTTATCATCTTCAATAATCACGGTTCCGGTGCCTGTGGTTTCAAAAATGGTCCGGTAAAGGTTTTCAGATTCCGCGAGCTTCATCTCCGTCATCTTCTGTTGTGTGATATCCATGGCGCTGCCGAGAATGGCCGGTTTTCCTTCATACTGAATGGCGGCGACAACCTCCAGAACCCAGCGGATTTCATTTTGCTTGGTGATGATCCGGTATTCATAGGGTAAAAAAAGACTGCCGGTGCGCATGGCAAGCGAATTGCTTTTTACCGCGGCCTTATCGTCTGGATGGGTCATAAAGTCCGCCCTGCTGCCGATAATTTCTTCCGGCGCGTAGCCCGTGTAAATGACCACGACCGGGTTAATCAGTTGGAATTTTCCGTCGGACAAGATGTAATAGCCGACCAGTGACTTTTTCAGGATCATCTCCTGAATGCTCTGGCTCTCAGCAAGCCGCTGGTTTTGCTGATGAAGACTTTCGAGTTCTTCTTCCAGCAGGCGGATTCTGTTTTCCAGATAATATAATTTTGCCTTGGCGTCCATAGAATGTCAGCGTCGCGATTCGAATGACCGGTAAAAAAAGAAGGGCCGCCGGTTATTGCCTGTCGGGGTCAGGTCATGTTTTAGCTGTTGCGGCATGGTTGACGGCCTCGTCGGTCTTTGACTCTTCGTAGCATAAAACAGAAAAATGGAGAATCAGGAATTTTGCGTCCTAGGGTGCTTTTGAATCCCCGTCTTCTTTTGGCAAGGGCGATAGAGCGTCGGCTTGCAGATATCGAAGTCCCATCAAAGCAATCACGACGATAAAAACGACCCTCAGCGACGCATCGGCAATCAGATTGGCAGAGCTTCCTCCGATAAAGGCCCCCAGGAAGATTCCACAAATCAAGCCGGGGAGATAGGGTTTAGCGACATTTCCAAATTGATGGTGCGTGAACGCGCCGGCAAGACCGACGGGAATAACGACCGCAAGCGCCGTTCCCTGGGCCACGTGCTGGCTAAAGTCGGCCAACAGCACCATTGCCGGGATCATGATGACGCCGCCGCCAACGCCCATCATGCCGGAAAGGAAGCCGGCGCAAGCGCCTGTGACAAGAAATATGAGAGCATCCGCATAAAACGGATGCGGGCCGCCGAAGGACGGCAGATAAGGTTTGGCTGTCAGAAGAAGCGCACACCCGACTAAAAAAGCGCCGAATACTTTTCTCAATTTCCAGTCCGGCAGGGCATTGGCGCAGCGGGCGCCTGCTCTGGCGGTCACAATAGCGGTAAGGGCCAGCATACCCGCCGCCGGAAACGAAATTTCTCCATGCAGCCCGTAGACGATAGCGCCGCCCAGTCCGGTGAATACCAGCGCCAGAAGTGAAGTGCCGTGCGCCTGATGCTGGCTCAGTTTCAATACAACAACCATCAGCGGGATCATGATAATTCCGCCGCCCACACCGATAATTCCGCCGAATATCCCGGCCGCAAGACCGATGGCAAAGGTGGTTAAAATAATTTTCATGTATGTCCTTGAAAAATCATATGTACAGGGAACTGACATTCTGATGCTGCGCCCCGAAACGGAGAATGCACCTGTCACCCGGATGATGAATGCACGCGGCCGCGCGCCAGCGAAGCGAATACGCCCACCGTACAGGTCAGCGCCAGAATGCCGAATATAATTTTTGCGCTGACAATGAAAAGTCCGCTGTTTGCATGATGAATGTGCTGCTCGCCGATCAGCCAGGCGAAAACCAGCATGGCGATGCCCATGCTGAGCATTTGACCCACCAGCCTCATGGTTGCCAGGGTTGCCGAGGCTATGCCATAGAATTTACTCTCCACCGAACTCATCACCGCATTGACGTTGGGAGAAGAAAATAGCGCGAAACCCACGCCCAGCAGAGCCAGACAAAGCACGATCAAAATGATGGGCGTCTCAGTCGTAATGAGGACCAGTCCAATAAGACCAATTACCGTCAGCGTCATGCCGATGGAGGAAATGACTCGCGGCTCGTAGCGGTCCGACAAGCGTCCGGCAGCCGGCGAGAAAAGCGCCTGCAGCAGGGGTTCCACCACCAGAACAAAACCCGTTTGTGACGGCGTCAGGAGTTTAACGTGCTGCAAATAAAGACTCAGTAAAAAAGTGATCGCGAAAGTGGCGCAATAATTAATCAAGGCGGCCAGATTGGATAATGCAAAAACCCGGTTGTCCAGAAATAAGTGAATATTGATCAGAGGGAAGGGTTTCCTTAACTGCTGACGGACAAAAATAATAAAGCATATAACACCGGCGAAAATGAGCGAGCTCCCTATTAGGGAAGGTAATTTGGAAAAGCCGTACATCAGGGCAAAAAGTGCAATCGCGTAAAGAAAAGAGCCGGCCAGATCAAATCCTTCTCCACTGGATGCAGTCCGTTCTTCCCGCTTCATCAGGGTAGAAAGCACGACTGCCAGAGCTCCCAGCGCGGCGTTAACCATAAAAATGGTTTTCCATCCCAGGTGCTCGACGAGTAAGCCGCCGAAAAAAGGGCCGACCGTGAGACCCACGTAAACCGCGGCAATGTTGATTCCCAGAATCCTGCCTCTTTCGCCCGGCGGATAGGCGGATATCAGCATGGCCGTTCCGGTGCTGAATATCATAGCGGCGCCGATGCCCTGAATCACGCGCAGGGCAATAAAAAAGTTTTGGTTTGCGGACCAGATGCACATAAGCGACGCGAGGGCAAAGATCAACGAGCCGGAAAGAAAAAAGACCCTCCGTCCATAAAGATCGGCGAGGCGTCCCAGCGGAAGCAGCGTGATCGCCGCCGCCAGAAGGAAGGAAGAGGCTACCCAGCTTAAGCCAAGCGCGTTCATGGAGTAATCCCGCGCTATCATCGGCAGGGCGACATTAACGGACGACCCCATAAAAGGGGTTGTGAATGAACTGATGGTTGTCGCCAGAAGGACGATGGGGAATTTTCGTTCTATGATCATGTGGTCACGCCGAAAGGAAAGGGGTTACGCTCGTGGAAATACTTTTTTTTGCAGCGCGGCAAAACCGTCCTTGCCGCAGGCCAGCATCAGGGAAAGAGGCATAACCTTGCGCGCCTGTCTCAGCATCTTTTCCGAAAGATCACGGATGTCCCACTGGGCATGACGGTCCGCCCGCAGGCGGGCCAGATGATAAAGCTCCCGAACGCTGAGTTTCATCAGGACTCTTTTTCGGTGCGCGTTAGTCAGGACGTAAGCCGCGGCGCGGGAATCTTTTTCTTTGATCAACGCATAGGCACGATTGGTTTTTTTGATCAGGGCCATAAAATCCTTCTGCTGGCCGACCGCGCGAACGGCCGGAGGTACGGTGACCCCCAGGGCGGGATTATAGTCCTGGCTTATAATGGTAGCCATCCGGTGACGTTTAAGCTGCGCAAAACAGCTCGCGCTCATGATCAGCTCAAAGAGCATGTCGACATTCTCCAGTTCCCGGAGCGCGGCGTCGTAGGATTGCATATTTTTAAAAGCCGTTTTGAAAAGGGTTTTCTTATCGCCGGTCCTCATCAATCGCCGGGCCTGTTCGAGGCAATGGTCATACCTCAGTCCTGATGACGCGAAAAGCATCGCGGCAGCGGCTTTGGTATCGGCGTCGGGCGTGGTCCAGAGCAGACGAACAGTTTCGCGTAACCGACTTACATTTTTTTCTGTGAAGCGTTCGCAAAACCCGCGCAGATTGGGCCGGGTCAGGCGGTCATAGTCCGTGGCTTCCGTGTAGCGGATCAGCGACGGCGCAATGTCTTTGGTCGCGTTGTAAAGCTGCTCGCTGCATAGGCGGGCCTCCGCGAGCGGGATGGCGGTCAGCCTTCTCAGCATCAGCTCCAGATTGCGCGCGTTGATCGTCATCCCCAGCTGCGTTTCCGTGGCGAGCGCGATGGCGTAGCGCGCGTCCTCCTTGGCCCAGCCTTCCAGTATGGATTTGTTCGATGGATTTTCAGCAAGCGTTTTGTTTTGCTCGAATACATAAGGCCTCAGCTGCTCATAGAGCTCGCGGTAAAAGTCATTTTGCATGGTGACGGTGGAAACAAACAGATCCGTTAAGCCCGCCCTCACGATTTCGTCGGGCACGACAAAGTCTTTGTCGAAAAGAACATAACGCTGTGATTTTTCCGTATAGGAACACAGGCGAAATTTTTCAATTTCTTCCACAAGCAGACGGGACACGCCGATCACATCAATATTGAATACGGCGTGCTCGGCCACCGAGCTGTGGCCCATCTCAAAAACGATATTGCGGTTGGACTTGCGGGCTTTGTCTACTTCGGCCCGGGCGTCGGAGCGCAGCTCATTCACCGGCTTGGGACTGCGGCTGATGCGCGCGTAGGCGGCCGAGATGGTTTCCGGCGTGATGTCCTGTTTCAGCCCGCTTTTTTCCTGAAGTTCACGAATTAAATTGTAATCAACATTGTAACCGGCAAGAAGAATTTTCATTTTTCGACCTTAGAAAAAATATTATTACGACGGTTGTCTTCCTTTGGACAATTCCATAGAACAAGGGGTTGCAACCACCGCTAAAGGGTGGCAAGTCCCCGTGTTCACAGTCTGACCATCTCGACGCGCGGGAGCGTCCGCCCGAGGAAACGCTCTCCGATGGTCTGGAAACGATACGGAACGTCGCTTACGTAAAAAAGATATTCCGGCGACTGGCGGCTTTCGTTGCCCAGATTTTCCCGCGTAATCAAATCGGCGGAAATTTCCGCCATGGCTTCCGCCGAATCGATCAGCCGGACATTCTCTCCCGCGATGTTTTGAAACAGCGGCTTGAGGAGGGGATAATGCGTGCAGCCCAGCACCAGCGTGTCGATGTGTTCGGCCATGACAGGCTTTAAGTATTCTTCGGCGACCAGTCTGGTGGCCGCATGATCAAACCATCCTTCCTCCACCAGCGGGACAAACAGGGGACAGGCCTGTGAAAACACCTTCGCGTCGCGATCCAGCAGGTGAATGGCGCGGGCGTAAGCATTCGAGTTGATTGTCGCCGGGGTGCCAATGACGCCGATGGCCTTGCTGTGTGTTTCAGACACGGCAATTTTGGCGCTGGCTTCGATGACCTCCAATACCGGCACGGGCGAGATATCCCGGATGGACTGGTAGGCCACCGCCGCCATCGTATTGCAGGCGACAATCAGAAGCTTGACATCCTTTTTCAGTAAAAATTCAGTTATTTGCAGGGCGTAACGGTTGATGGTTTCCACGGATTTGATACCGTAGGGCACACGCGCCGTATCACCGAAATAGATAATATTTTCAAAAGGAAGGCGTTCCATCAGCGCGCGGACAACCGTGAGCCCGCCGATACCGGAATCAAAAACGCCGATGGCCTGGTTCTTTATGTTTCTCATGTTTTTTCTCTCTCATATCCATATGATAAAGTCATCGACTTTTTTTTGTGGTTCGGCTAAAGATCCCTTGAGGCCGAAATCCTCAACAGGGTCTATTGGAAAAAGGAACGTTTTTTTATCATAACTTGCTGAAACATGCCAAGAGTTCTTAATATTTTGGTTTTGCCTGTCAGGGAAGGGGACATGACATGCGCCGTTCGGAAAAGGAAATCAAAGACTCCAACGAAATTGACGCCATTTTGCAAAGCGCGCCGGTATGCCGCATTGCGCTGATCGACGACGGCCGCCCCTATATGATACCCGTCAACTTTGCCGTTCGTGACCGTCATCTTTACTTCCATTCGGCGACATCGGGAAGAAAAATCGACATCCTGCGGAATAATTCATCGGTTTGTTTTGAAGTGGACATTCCCGGCGATCTGGTTTCCGGCGAGACGGCCTGCTCCTGGGGCATGAAATTCAAAAGCGTCATCGGCTTCGGCGAGGCTTTTTTTGTGAGCGCAAATGACGAAAAAAAGAAGGCGCTTAACATTCTGATGAAAAAATACTCGGGCCGGGAGTCTTTTTACTACTCGGATGAAGCACTGGACAAAGTCCTCGTTATTGGTGTAAGAATAAAAGAAATGACGGGGAAAAAATCCCTCTGAGTGAGGATATTTTATAATGGAGATAATGAGTTTCATCATAGCAACCTGAAGGAGCTATCATGCAAAACAAAATTGTTATCCACTATACTGATGGCCGTTTGCAAAAAGGCATTACCACCGACTTTTTCCCCAATAAAGAAATTTTCCATTTTACACCTGTCGGGTCGGTAGCGGACAATAAGCCGCAGGAAGTTCACATTGCGGGAATGAAAGCCGTTTTCTTTGTTAAAGAATTTGACGGCATCCCCGGTTACACTGACAAAAAGGAATTTGAATCGGGCAAGCCCGTTGTGGGCCGCAAGATTAAAGTACTTTTCAATGACGGCGAGTTAATGGTGGGAACCACCAACGGCTACCAGCCCGACCGGCCGGGTTTTTTCGTGAACCCCGCGGACGCTAAATCCAATGTAGAACGCTGCTTTGTGTTAACCAAGTCTACCCGGGAAGTGAAGTTTTTATAAGAACACCCGTTGTGAGGGCAGCCATGTACCAAAATAAAATTGTCGTTCGTTATTCAGATGGCCGTCTGCAAAAAGGGACGACCATGGATTTTGTCCCCAATAAAGACAGCTTTCACTTTATAATGGACGGAGCGGAGCAGGACGGCAAACTGCCGAAAGTTCGCATCGACGATTTAAAAGCGGTATTTTTTGTGCGCGATTTTACCGGTAATCCCTACTATCAGGACAGGAAGGAATTTGAACCGGGAAAACCGGTCGCCGGCCGCAAGATCAAAGTGCTTTTCAAAGACGGTGAGCAGATCGTGGGGACTACCAGCAGCTACCAGCCGAACAGTTCCGGCTTTTTCGTCGCGCCCGCGGACAGACAATCCAACATCGAGCGATGCTTTGTGGTGACCAAGGCGACAAGCGATGTGAAGTTTTTATAACGTCAATCCTAACAAGGGATTCCTATTAATGCCCGCTCCGCGAATTATGATCCGCCACATAATGTAGTTTCCAGTGCCAATAGCAGTCAAGTTAAAGCATAATAGAATGGTTCAACTCGTCGAACAGATGCTAATTTTGAATAAGAAACTTCCGGAAGCCAAAACCGGTCACGAGCAAACTCTGATCCCGCGCCATGTTAACATGACCAACCCGCAGGTTGACAAACTGGTTTATGAACTCTACGGAATGACAGAAGACGAAATTAAAATCGTCGAGGGCACATAAAACGTAGGGGCTGTTCCCCGAACAGCCCGATCATTTATTAGTGATAAACGGCGCATTCGGGGATAACCTGAAGGTCACGCGATGCGCCCTACAAACCTCATTCCGGAAGAAATCGCCACCATAGAGGGGCAGGGTTGATATTTCCGTAAAAAGAAAGCTCTTGCATACATGTAATCAGTCGTATACAATGCACCGCAAGTAACCAAAGAAAGGGGTGTATTATGAGAGCCACTGTATCTATCCGTCTTCCCGACGAATTAACCAGGCATCTTGACGATATTGCGAAAGAAACGGAAAGACCTCGTTCTTTCCATATCCAAAAGGCATTGGAAGCCTATATTGAAGATTTTGCTGATTTGCGGATTGCTATTGACCGTTTAAGAAATCCAAAAGATGAAGTGATCTCGTCAAAAGAGCTGAGGAAAAACCTTGGCCTTTAATATCCAATACAAGAAATCCGTTGAAAGAGACCTGGGTCGTCTCGATAAGAAGGAGGCGCGCCGGATTCTGGATAAAATCGAAAAGGATCTTTCCGAACACGCCGAATCCTATCCGGTTCTCAAGGGTGAATTTGCCGGATTAAGAAAAATGCGGGTGGGCGACTACAGAATTATATTTACCCTGATGAACCATGATGTTCTCATTCTTAGAATCGGCCACCGGCGAGAAATTTACAAGAAGTAAAAAATAATTACCACTGTAAGGAATATTAAGCGACATGCCCATTTATTTACAGATCCTTTTGTTGATTGTTGCTTTTATTATCTTTGTCCTGGCGGCCATGTATGTGACCGGATTGGGGCTGCGGCGGGTATGCTTCAAAATTATCGCCGAACTGGAAGAAGCCGGGGCCGTAAAGGCGTCCAAAGCCGCCAAATTGCAGGATGAGCGGAAAAACTTTTTCCGGGTGGGCACCGGTAATCTGCGACCCAAAGCCATCAATCTTCTAATGGCCGAAAAGCTCATAATCAAAACTTCTGACAATAAATACTATCTGGACAAAGAAAAACTGGCCGAAGCGAAAAGCAAGGTCGGCATGTAGGGGCGAATCACCTAATGACCTGACGGTCACGCGACGTCACGCGAGGTGACACGAAATCTTTCGCCCTTACAATTGTCCCGATTCATTTGGGCAAATAATTACCGTGTCACCTTAAGGCTGATTTGCCCCTACATTTTAACCTTGCGGCAAATTGACCACCGGATAATTTTCATCCATTTCCCAATTAATCGGATTAATGAACAACCTCGCCGCAAGCAGCGGTGTATGCAAGGAAAATCAATTTATCGCGGGAAGCTGCGAAGAATCGACACTTGTCCCGCTTAAGCGGGATTGATAATGTATTGACGTGTCTCATGTAATTCCTTTTCGTGTAGAATAATCCGCTCAAAATAATTGCGTTGCCAGACCACAAAATCAGGTGATTTTTGGTGGGACCATTTTGTCACCCCAATTTTAAATCCACGGACAATGGAACCTATCGTTTTTGATGTGCCGGTTGTTCGTCGTAGGGGCAAATAATTATTTGCCCCTACATTCCCAAGATCGTGTTCAATAATAATGATGCCATGAAAATGATTGGGCATTACGACATGTTCATCCGATGTGACATGCGGAAAATGTCGCGGTATTTCATTCCAACATTTTTGTACCAATTTCCCTGCATCATTCAAGACCATTTCGCCATTGACAATATCTCCAAACAAACAGGATCGATTATGCGTGCAGACGGTAATAAAATATCCGCCAGGCTGCGCATAATCGAAATGTGGCAACCGGATCGAGCGTCGATGGTGTTTTGTTGCATCAAATTCTGGTTTGTCCATTATTTTGCCTTCGCGCTGTCGCTTAACGATTTTGTGGTATGGTCATCCGTAGGGGCACGATGCGTCGTGCCCCTACAACGTCGTGCCCTCTGCATTCGGTCATACAAGATATGTGAATCTTTTATTGACTTTACCTTGTCTTTTTTCTATATGCCAAATGAAATTTCATGATCATATCATTACTGTAGGGGCGAAAAATTTTTCGCCCTGCATCGGGAGATGGAAATTGCAATTTAACCCGTGTATGAAGCACAAACTGATCCGTAATTCCGCGCGGCATTTTGCCGAAACGGAACTGGCGCCCATTGCCGCCGAAATTGACCGGCAGAGGATCTTTCCCCGCGACGTCATTACCAAGATGAGGGATCTCAACTATTTCGGTTTGCAGGTTCCGAAGGAATACGGCGGCGCGGCGATGGATTCCATCAGCTCAGCCATTGTGGTGGAAGAAATTTCCCGCGTGTGCGCGGCGGTGGGTCTGTGCGTGACCGTCCATAACGGTGTGGCGGTCTATCCTTTTTTGCAATTTGCCAATGCCCGGCAAAAAGAACAATATCTTCCCCAACTGGCCTCGGGAAAGGTCATCGGAGCCTTCAGCCTGACGGAAGCCAACGCCGGTTCGGACGCGGGCAGCGTGGAAACCACCGCCGTCAAAAACGGCACGGATTACATTTTAAACGGCACAAAAATATTTGTCACCAACGGCGGGGTCTGCGACGTCGCCTTAATTTTTGCGTTAACCTCATCACCCGACAACAAACTGCAAAGCAGTGTCTTTATTGTCGAGAGTCAATATCCGGGATTTCTGCGCGGCGAACTGGAAGACCTTTGCGGCATGCGCGCTAATCCCGTTTCTTCGCTGTTTTTTGAAGATTGTCCCGTGCCGGAAGAAAATCTCCTGGGGAAGCTCGGCGACGGCATGAAGATCGGCCTTTCGACGCTGGACAACGGCCGGATCGGCGTGGCCGCCCAGGCCCTGGGCATTGCGCAGGGCGCGATGGAGGCGGCGGTCAAGTACGCCAAGGAACGGCAGCAATTCAAGAAACCCATCGCCTCCCAGCAGACCATTCAAAATTATATCGCTGATATGGCCACGGAAATCATGGCGGCGCGCCTGCTTCTGTATCGCGCCTGCGAACTCAAGGACGCGGGGATGCCCTTCGGCTGCGAAGCCTCAATGGCCAAACTCTATTGCAGTACCGTGGCGTCCAAAGTAACGGGGGTTGCCGTCCAGATTCACGGCGGCTATGGTTACAGCAAAGAGTATGATGTGGAGCGTTACTTCCGCGACGCCAAGGTCACGGAGATTTACGAAGGCACAAGCGAAATCCAGCGCATGGTGATTGCCCGCGCGATACTGTCTCAACCGATATTGTGAGAATTTATGCTGAACATTGTAGTCTGCATTAAACAGGTGCCGATGGTCACCGAACTGCCCTGGGATGAAAAAACCGGCACGCTGAGGCGCGATCTGGCGGCCGGCATGATGAATCCCGCCTGCAAGCACGCGGTGGAAGCGGCGCTTCAACTGAAGGAAAAGTACGGCGCGTCCATCACGGTGCTGACGATGGGACCGCCCGCCGCCGAAGAGGTTTTGCGCGAAGCGCTCGCGATGGGCGCCGATCGCG
>CAZDYR010000006.1:0-14441 GCA_964509625.1 uncultured Smithella sp.
ATGCCGCCGGACGCATCCAGGGCCGTCAGATCACCAACCCCAAGGCGGGCCGCGTGACCATTATCCATCATGAAGATGTGCGCCGCATGCTGATGTACCAGAAATCCATCACCGAGGCCAGCCGGGCCATGATCGCCATGTCTTACTACTGCATGGACGTGATGGAAAACACCAAGGACGAAAATGAACGCAAGCGCGCCAAGGCGTTTGTGGAAGTCAACATTCCGATCGTCAAGGCCTGGTGTTCGGATATGGCATTCTTAAGCATCTCGGAAGCGATGCAATGCTACGGCGGCTACGGATTCTCCGAAGAATACCCCATCGCGCAGCAGCTTCGCGACTGCCGGATCTACCCGATCTGGGAGGGCACCAACTTCATTCAGTCCATGGACCTGATCGGCCGCAAGTGGATGATGGCCGGAGGACAGGTGTTCGGTTCATGGTTCGCCGAACTGGAAAAGTTCGCGGCGGATCATAAAGACGACAAAGACCTGGCCGCGGAAGTGGCGCTGCTTACCGAAGCGCTCGGCCAGTATAAGGACATCCAGGCGACCATGGCAGGCTACCTGGGCCAGGGCAAATTCGGCGCGATCGGTTTCTTCGCCACACGCATCCTCCACTCGACCGGATACATCTATGGCGCCAAACTGCTTCTGGAGCATGCCCTCATCGCCCAGAAGAAAATCGACGCCATCGGCAAGGAGCATTTCGAATATCCTTACTACGCGGGCAAAATTGCGTCGGCAAAATTCTTCGCCCACAACATTCTGCCCAATGTCGGCATGATTCTGCGGGTCATCAAGGAAGGCGACAATTCAGTAATGGAAATCCCCGAAATATCCTATCTGCTGGAAGCCTGATAGACGGGAACGGGAGCCATCGGGCTCCCGCTTCAATCCTTAATTAAGCAAGCCGCAAATGCCTGCCGGTGTTTGCGGCTTTGCCTTGTGGGATCACGACCGCCGCCGAAATCCGTCATGCCATCACATGATTGGAACCCAAACCCTTTGATTTCAACGCACCCATGAACCGCTGATTGCGTTTGCGCCCTATATTGTTCCCAAAAACTTCTGTACCCAAAAAACATCTTGACACACAATTTGCCGCTACATATGCTAACGCGCGTTGAAAAGAAGTTCTTATCAGTCGTCCTTGCCTTGACAAATATTGCATGTCCAAGCGGTATTTGCCGGTCATCGAAATTGTAAATTGCTGGTTGAATTGGAAGATGAAGAAAGTATACTTGGGGATGACAGCGGATATCATTCATCACGGCCTTATTAACATCATTAAAGAAGGCGCAAAATATGGAGAAGTCATTGTCGGTTTACTGACGGATCAGGCGATCGCCACTCATAAAAGGCTCCCCTATCTGACTTACGATCAACGCAAACAAATTGTAGAAAATATCAAAGGCGTTTCTCAGGTTGTTCCGCAGGTGGAATGGAGCTATGTTCCGAACCTGATCAAATACAAGCCTGATTATATTATTCACGGAGACGACTGGAAAGAAGGTTCGCTGAAACAAATCCGGGAAAATGTTTATGCCGTCATGAAGCAAATCGGCGGAGAAGTCATCGAGATTCCGTATACCCAGGGAATTAATTCAACGGCATTAAATAAAGATATAAAAACCGTCGGGACAACCCCGGATGTTCGACTTAAAACTTTGCGGCGCCTTATTGCTGCGAAACCTGTTGTCCGGATTCTTGAGGCACACAGCGGCCTGTCGGGATTAATCATTGAAAATATCACAGTCCAAAACGGCGATTCCATCCGGGAATTCGATGGAATGTGGTCGAGCAGTCTAACGGATGCGACCTGTAAGGGAAAACCGGATATCGAAGCAGTCGATTTGACGACAAGACTTCAGTCTCTAACCAACATTCTTGAATGCACAACGAAACCGATCCTTTTTGACGGAGACACCGGCGGCATACTTGAACATTTTGTGTTTACCGTCAGGACGCTGGAACGAAACGGCATTTCAGCATTAATCATTGAAGACAAAGCCGGTCTGAAGAGAAATTCATTATTCGGCACGGATGCCCTTCAGACCCAGGAATCCATCGAAGGTTTTTCAGATAAGATTCGCGCAGGCAAACAAGCTCAGGTTACAGAAGATTTTATGATTATCGCGCGTTGTGAAAGTCTAATTGCCGGAAAGACGGTTGGAGATGCCCTGATACGCGGCCACGCATATGTAAAAGCAGGCGCCGACGGAATCATGATTCACAGCAAACACAAGACGGGCGACGATATCAAAGAATTTTGTTTAAAATTCAGACAAACGGATGCCACAACCCCGATTGTAGCGGCACCGACGACATACAATCAATTCACCGAAGAAGAACTCCATGCCTGGGGAATTAATATCGTGATTTATGCCAATCACCTGTTGAGGGCTTCTTATCCGGCGATGATTGAAGTTGCGAAGATGATTCTTGAAAACAGCAGATCGCTGGAGGCAAACAGACATTGCATGCCTATTCATCAAATTCTTGAACTGATTCCCGGCACGAAATAGAATTCTTTATGCTGCGAGCAGAAATAATCTTTAATGTTTTCAGATCAAGCGGTGTGGATTTCTTCACAGGAGTTCCGGATTCTCTGTTGGAGGATTTTTGCGCGTATGTTTCGGACCATACCGATCACATCCACCATATCATCGCCGCGAACGAGGGTGTTGCGATCGGTCTGGCCGCCGGGCATTACCTGGCCACTGAAAATGCCCCTCTGGTTTACATGCAAAATTCGGGAATCGGCAATGCCGTCAATCCCCTCCTGTCGCTGGCCGACAAACTGGTTTATCAAATACCCATGGTTTTAATGGTGGGCTGGAGAGGAGAACCGGATGAAAAAGATGAACCTCAGCATAAAAAACAGGGGCTGGTAACACTGGACTTGTTCGATGCCATGCGAATCCCGTATGTTGTTTTAGGCCATGAAGAAAATAAGGCGATTGCGCAGATAAAAAAAGCCGTCCATGCCGCGATGGAATCAAGTTCGCCATATGCGATTATCGTCAGAAGAGGAACGTTTGAACCCTGTGAGCGGCTTAATCCGTCACTCAACCGCTACGCATTGACCAGAGAAGAGGCGTTAAAAACGGTGCTCGAAAAATTGAATGAAAAAGATATTATTGTTTCGACAACCGGGAAATTGTCTCGTGAATTATATGAATACAGAGATGCTCTGCGCCAGGGGCACGAACGCGATTTTCTTACGGTCGGTTCCATGGGACACAGTTGTGCGATCGCCTTGGGCATCGCATTGTCCAAACCTGACAGAAAAGTCTATTGTTTTGACGGGGACGGAGCCTTTTTGATGCATATGGGAGCTGCCGCTAATGTCGGCGCGTCGAATGCGAATAATTACATTCATATCGTTTTCAATAACGGCGTGCACGAATCCGTCGGAGGCCAGCCGACGGCTGCCGCCGAAATGGAGATATGGAAAATAGCAAGTGCCTGCAGATACAAAAATGCATTTGCCGCAGCCACAAAAGAAGAAATCTACTCCGCCCTGGAAGCCATGCAATGTTTGGAAGGCCCCGGTTTGCTGGAAATCAAAGTAACCATCGGATCAAGAGCCGATTTAAGCAGGCCCAAAACAACGCCGGTGGAAAATAAAAACGCTTTCATGCGTAACTTAAAAAACTAGAGCCATGAAAATCAAGAGAAACATCCTCCTGAATCCCGGACCGGCGACAACAACGGATACGGTCAAGATGGCACAGATCGTGCCGGATATCTGCCCGCGGGAAAAAGAATTTACACAAATCATGAACGATTTACGAAGCGACCTGCCGAAAATCGTCCATGCGGATCCCCATCAATATACATCCGTCCTGTTTTGCGGTTCCGGCACCTTAAATCTCGATGTTTGCATCAACTCGTTGCTCCCCGCGGATAAAATGATTCTTATCGTGAATAATGGGACCTACAGTACGCGCGGCGTTGAAATTTGCCGGTATTACGGACTACCGCATATCGATCTAAAAAGTTCTTTTTTGGAACCGCCGGATCTGAACCGCATTGAACAAATCTTAAAAACAAACGGCGATATCGCGGTCGTTTACACCACGCACCACGAGACAGGCACCGGCATCTTAAATCCGATTCGAGCAATAGGTGAAATGGCTCATAAATATCATTGCACATTTATTGTCGATACCACATCGTCGCTGGCCATGATTCCGATCAACCTGGCCAGAGATCATGTTGACTTTTGCATGGCTTCGGCGCAAAAGGGAATCATGGGCATGACCGGATTGTCTTTTATCATCGGCAACAAGGAATATATCAGGCGTTCCGGAGATTATCCAAAACGTTCGTATTACTGTAACCTTTATTCTCAGTACGAGTATTTCGAAAAAACAGGCGAGATGCGCTTTACCCCTCCCGTCCAGACCATTTACGCCGCGCGGCAGGCATTAAGAGAGTATTTCGCCGAAGGAGAAACGAATAAATGGGCTCGCCATCAGCGTGTATTTCATGCAATTCAGGCAGGATTAATCGAACTGGGATTCAAGAACGTGATTCAACGTGAATGGCAATCCGGTTTGGTTGTGTCGGTGCTGGATCCCGACGATCCGAGATGGAACTTCGAAATCATTCACGATTATTGCCGGGAGCGCGGGTTTACCATTTATCCGGGGAAAATATCGGCATTAAACACTTTCCGGTTGTGCGCACTGGGTGCCATTGACCAGCCCGATATCAACGAATTTTTCAAAGTATTCAAGGCGGGCTTAATGGACAATCACATTGATGTTCCGATCAAATATGATGACTGACACAGTGAAAACAGCTGTCATTATGGCGGCGGGGATGGGAACCCGCTTCGGCAAGCAAACAGAATCGATGCCCAAGGGATTTATTCCGGTTTGCGGAATCCCCATGATCATCCGTTCCATTGATACGCTGCTTGCCTGCGGCATCGAAAAAATCATCCTGGGCACGGGGTTTCATTCGGAGAAATTTGAGGCATTAAAACAGTACTACCCACAAATTCAAACCTGTTTCAGCAAGCACTATGCGACGACAAACAGTTTGTGGACCCTGTGCAACTGCCGGCAAATGATAGGGGACGATGATTTCCTGCTTCTGGAATCGGATATCATTTATGAAAAAAGGGCCATTTCAGAGCTGCTGCTGGATCAACATTCCGATATTCTTTTGGCCGCTCAAGAAACAAAATTTCAGGATCAATATTTTGTCGAATATGACGCGAATAACCACTTGACAAACTGTTCGACTACGAGAGAGGATTTAAACAGTCGCGGCGAATTTGTCGGTGTACATAAACTGAGTTCGACGTTTTACAAATCGTTATGCGCCTATTATGAAAGGATAAAACACATTCAGCCCAAACTCGGATATGAATTCGGACTTCTTTTCGTGTCACGGAATATCATCCCGTTGTATGTTTATAAAATCGACGGCTTGAAATGGTATGAAATCGACGATGAAAATGATTTGAATGATGTCCGTAACATCTATGGATTATGACCAACCAATTCCTGCGCAGCATTATACACATCTTTAAACCATATTATGAAATGTACTATATCCTTAAATACAAACGCCTCACCAAGCTCAACCTGAACAGGATCCAACACAAGACAAGTCCAATCACGGTGGTTTTTTTAGCGATGGATGTGTCCATGTGGAAGTATGATGGATTATATCATCTCTTACAAAAAAACAATAAGGTTCATCCCGTCATTGTTTTGTCTCCGCGTTTAAATCAGCCCGATGATAACATCCGGGCCGATATTCAACGGATGGAAGAATATTTTTCATGCCGCCATTACAAATATGTAAAAGGATACGATCATCGGGACGGTGATATATACGATATGAAGATTCTGTCTCCCGATATTATTTTTTATACACAGCCTCAAATGGACAGGATGTCCTTACGCAGGGAATACTGGTTTGTCAACCATTTGTCTTCACTCGTTTGTCATGTTCCCTATGATTATAAGATTTCCGCGGAAGTTTTCTCGTACGATCTTCTATTGCACAATATCGCATGGAAATTATTTTATCCCAATCCGGAACATAAACTCGATGCGCAAAAACTGGCCAGAAACAAAGGGCGCAATGTGTTTGTCACCGGTTATCCGATCATTGACGAGCTGACACATCCGCGTCATTCACATAATCCCTGGCGGCAGAATCATAAAAAAAGAATCATCTGGGCGCCTCATCACTCCATCAACAGCGATGACTTGCTTGATTATTCCACTTTTCCGGAAATAGCCGAATTAATGGTTGAGCTGTCCATTAAGTACAAAGACACCTGCGAATTCGTTTTTAAACCTCATCCCATTCTGAAGTCCAAATTGTATTACAGGGAAGACTGGGGAAAGGAAAAAACGGACAACTATTATCATTATTGGAAAACGTCTGATAACACATCGCTGTCAGAAGGATATTATATTGATTTATTTTTGCACTCTGATGCCATGCTGCATGATTGCAGTTCTTTTAGCGTCGAATATCTTTGTACTCTGAAGCCTGTCATGTTTCTGAATAACCATATGCATGATTTAACGGATTTTGGCACGAAGGCGTATGACTGTCATTACAAACCGGCTTGTTCAGGAGATATTGAAAAATTCATTGTGGATGTGGTGATTAACGATCAGGATGATATCAAAAATAAAAGAAAAGAATTTGTCGAAAAGTATTTAGTGCCCGCCGGTGGTAAAACAGCGGCCGAAAATATTTACGATCACCTGATTGCGTTATTATGACACCCGGTAATGCGTCAGAAATCCCATTAGTAATACGCTTGTGTCCAACTGTGCAGGTGATCGGCAAAACATCCGATCATGTTCTTGTCAATACTTTATGCAGAACAAATCCATATATCGCCAGATTGATGACGATAACAAGACCGCCCAGGATATACTGCGTATGGGCGGTAAGGCCGGCGGGATAGATGACCGGAACAAGATACCGAACAATAAAATCCCCGCTGTAGGCGCTTCCGCCGCCCAACTCCCGAAAATAGTTTTCCAGAGGCGTGAGCGGACAAATCCCGCCTGTAAATTCAATACCCGCTCCCCAGGCAACCGCCGGAAGATGCAGAAAAGCCAGCCATGGCCGGCACAAAACCAGCAGGCCGCCTCCGACAACGAAGGCGATAAACAAAAAATGAACAACAATGACCGCATCGGCAAGTAACGAATACAAGACGCCTCCGGAAAATACCCTCAAGATCGGCGCACCAGCCCTGACCATCGGAAACGCGGGAAGTTCCTTTTCGATTAAGCAGTCGAAACGGCCCCAACAGAGCGGATACAGTCTTTAAGGGTCGTGACGAAAAAAGGCCGGCGTGACGATCATCGCCAGCCTTTCACATAAACCGTGATATTAAAACTTGAAGCTAAGGCCCACCTTGAATGCTGATGTATCAACCTGAATGTCCGCCTTGGAATTATCGATTTCCTGTTCCGATCTGAAGAAATAATAATAGTTGTATTCGGCTCGCAACAGAAGATTTTTGGTTATGGCAAAATCAAATCCAACTCCAGGTGTAAAACCAAAATAAGCGTTGCTGTCGCTGGTGAATTCCCTGCCCGTGTATAAATCCCGGACATAAACTTCGCCACCGCCGTAGGCCCAGCCGATAGTGACATAAGGCATGAAGCGGTCAAGGGCATAGCCCAGCCTGAACTTCGTTGATCCCAGCCAATACAGATCCGTGTTACAGGCGAAGGTCGCATTGGGACACTGCGATGTGCCGTCAGCTTTGCCGAAATTAAGTTCCGTATCAACGCCGACAACCAGATTCACGGACGTCTGGTAATTATAGCCGAGGAAAAATCCCCCCATGCCGCCTTCCAGGTCATGATCGATACGATTCCCTTGATACGCCATTTCCCAATTGCTGTTGCCATTCAGATACATTCCCTGCATTCCGACGTAAAATCCTGTCCATTTATAGGGCTGGTGTGATTGATTCTGGGCCAAAGCGCCGGTCGAAACCGCCATGAGCATCATCAGCACAACAGAGAAAACAATTCTTTTCATTTTCTTATCCTCCTTTCCATGGCACTTTATATAATGAGTGTTCCCCCGTTTCAATAAAAAAATAGCGCCGTGTCATCCTCTGTTCACCGGCGGCCCGCTCGTTTTCTAAAGGTTAATCATGAACCTCTCCTGTCCGGCTACGGTAAAATGGCTTTTTTACATCTGAATGTTTTTATGCTACATAATCAATCATTCTCCGGCTGAAAAGGATTCGATCATATGTTTGGCTGGTTCACAAAGTACAGGCGACGCAAACTGATGAAAGCCCCTTTTCCCTCCGGATGGGACGACATCATCCGTCGCAACATCGTTCATGATTCCATGCTGGATGATACCGAACGCAAAAATTTACGGGAGATGATCCGGATTTTCATCGCCGAAAAAACATGGGAAGGCTGCGGGGGGCTGGAACTGACGGACGAAATCCTCGTCACCATTGCCGCCGAGGCCTGCCTTCTGATTCTGAACATTCCCCACAACTTTTACGAAAACGTCGAAACCATCATCGTCTATCCTTCCGATGTGGTCCTGCCCCAGCGCATGCCCGGTTTTTTTGAAATTACCACGGAACCCCTGGAGACGATGGGCCCCGTTTCCGGCCAGGCGTTTCATCAAGGGCCGCTGATGGTGGTCTGGGACGCGGTTATGGAAAGCATCCGTCACCCCGGTTCAGGCTACAATGTCGTCTATCATGAATTTGCCCACAAACTCGACATGCTGGACGGTACGGCTGACGGCACACCCCGGCTGCGTGACCGCGGAGAATACCGGGATTGGGTAAAAACCTGTTCCAGTGAATACCTGAAGCTCCTCACGGATGTTAAAAAAGGCAGGCAAACATTTCTGGACGAATACGGCGCGACGGACGAAGCGGAGTTTTTCGCCGTGGCCACGGAACACTTTTTTGATCAGCCCGTTCAAATGAAAAAATCCGCGCCTGAATTATACCGCGTGCTCAAAGACTTCTACCGGCAGGACCCTGCCGGACGCATGGGGAAGCGCCGGCCGGAGGATCAATAACAATGGAGTTGAAAACAAATTTGATCCATCTGATATTCAGGGTGGCAACGGGCAGCCGCAGGGTACGAATGTTTCTCGCACCCGTTGTCGGCCTTTCATACTTTCTGTTTGCGACAATGTTCGCGGTTCTGGCGCTGGCTATGGATCACTGGCTCGAGACGCCGCCATTTCCTCCCTTCCCCGTCAATCTCTATGCCGGTATCTCTCTTTGCTTTGCCGGCTTATCACTGGCCTGCTGGTGTGTGATAAACTTTCTCAGAGTCAAGGGAACGCCGGTTCCTTTCAACCCTCCGCCCGTCCTGGTCACGTCAGGCCCCTATGCTTATGTCCGCAACCCGATGCTCAGCGGCGTTTTTATCCTGCTTTTCGGCCTCGGGTCCGTCTTTCAGTCCATTTTTCTGATTTTTGTCTTTACACCGCTTTTTATGCTGATTAATATTCTGGAAATAAAAACAATCGAAGAACCGGAGCTGGAAATGCGGCTGGGCAAAGCCTACAGCGAATATAAAAATATCACACCCATGTTTTTCCCGAAACCATGGTAATTTCGTCTTCAAAGAAAGGCCTGTTATGATCGAGTATATGAAAAGGCACGAACGCTATGTGAGAGACCTTCTGGCAGCTCATCCCGGAAGAGAGGCGCTTAGCGAGCTTCTGGGATATCACGACAAACAGATTGCCTGGATTCAGCACGAACGCATGGCCCATCTGATCACCATGATGTTTGTCTGCCTTTTTTTCCTGCTGTCCTTTGCCTGGACCATCGCGCATCTTCTGATCCCCTACATCCTGCTCACCGCGCTGCTTCTGATCCTTTCGGCCGCCTATATCCTTCACTACTACCGGCTGGAAAACGGCGTGCAGGGCTGGTATCTGCTGTCCAATGAAATCAGGATGAAGTTATTAGCGACCAATTAAGAACGAGAAGAATCGCCTCGCCTGAAAACGTTTCGCGCTGACAAACTCACCAGCTGCCCGATGCCCCTCCGCCGCCGGAGGAGCCGCCTCCGCCGGAAAAGCCTCCTCCGGAACTGCCGGAACTCCAGGAACTGCCCCCGCCGGAGGTCATCGTAAATCCGCCGATACTGGCGCGGCCTTTTTCTTTGAGATCTTTGGCCGCTTTGCTGTACCAGCCGCTTCGGCTCAAGATCAATTTGACAACGGGGAAAGCCACCAGATAGGTGACCAAAAGATACAACGCTCCGGTTGTGCCTACGATCATGATGGGAAACATCGCCCAGAACGGGATCAGGAAAAAGTAGAGGAACCAGCCGACGCCGGGCGTCAGAACGCCCACGACGGTGAAAAGACCGATGATGCCGAAAATAAAGGCGCCGAGCAGAATCCGTTCGGTTATCGAAAGGCCGGAGGCCATTTCATCCAGACCCAATGATTTTCCGCCGGAATCGCCCGATAAGGCCAAGGCCTCCGGCGGCTTGCCGCCTTCCAGAACCGTAATGACAGCCTTGACGCCTTCATCAATCCCCTTGTTGTAGTCGCCGCTTTTAAAATGCGGCGTCATGACGTCGCGGATGATGCTTCCCGCCATCCCGTCCGTCATCGTACCCTCGAGTCCATAGCCCACTTCAATGCGCATGCGCCGGTCTGTGGGGGCCACCAGAATCAGAACACCGTTGTCTTTCCCCTTTTGTCCCAGCTTCCAGGAGCTGAAAACCGCGTTTGCGTATTCTTCAATTCCCGCGCCTTCCAGGGAGGGAATGGTCAGCACGGCTATCTGGTTGGTGGTTTTGTCCTCATGGGCTTTGAGCAAATCCGTTATGGCTTTTCGTGTTTCGCTGGACAGAATCTGCGCGTGGTCGGTCACACGGCCGGTAAGGTAGGGAATATCCGCCGCAAAGGCGGAACACGCAAACAATAAGATGGCAAAAATCAATAAGGGATGGATTGCTTTTTTCATGCTCCCTTCTCCTCGATAATGTTGGGCAGTTCATGAGAGGATTCCGGCTGCGAGAGAATTTCTTCGAGCTTTTTCAATCCGGCGTCCAGTGCCCGCGAGGTTTGGCCCGCTTTCAGATAAATGCGCATGTGCCCGATGATCTTGTCCGCGGCATCCTGATTTATTTTTTGGATGAGCCCCGCATCGGGCATTACAACAATCCGCCGTTCAAAGAGGCTGACGAGCAGTAATACGGCCTTGCGCTCCCGGGCGGCGAAAAGTTGTCTGTTCAGAAACAACGACTCGGCGTATTGCCTGGTTTCCAACTCGGCACGATGCACGGAAAGAAACAGGCGGGCAAAATCCGGGACAAAAACGGACAGCAAGGCAAGACCGGCGCCTGCCGCCAGTATGCTGACTATGGCCAGAATCGTCGCTTGCAGGGAAGAAGTTAAAGGCCACAGGATGTTCATGATCAAAACCAGAAGACCGGCTCCGGATGCTCCCAGCGCGAAGGCTTTCCACGGAAGCTCAGCATAGGCATCGCTGCGTTCGATAATCGCCAGAACTATCTGAACGCCTGTGCGCTTTTCCGCATCGGCTGTGTGTTGATCCAAGCGGCTTCGTTCTTCATCATGGAGTGAATGCTTCATAAAATATACCGAATGGATGGGGCAGGAATTAATTTTGAAGGCAAGTATAAGGAAAAGCGGTTGTTGATGTCAATGAAATAAAAAGGGTTCAAACTGCTCTCTGGAACAGGCAATCAAACGAACTTGGAACCTGAACCGGATTTTTTACCCATCCACCATCAGCTACGAGCTACGAGCCATGAGCTATTAGCTATTCACTATCCACCAATACAGCCGGAAGTTCTTTGACGCTGCCGAGGATTTTATAAGCTCCCGCGAAATTACCGCTGCTGGTGAATTTGCTCGGGATCACCACGCAGCGGATTCCGGCAGCCACGGCGGCGGCAAGACCGCGCGGCGAATCCTCAACGACCAGGCATTCCTGAGGTAAACAGCCGGCAAGATCAATTGCCTTGAGGTACGGTTCGGGATGCGGTTTGAAATGCGTGCAGTCTTTCATGGTCAGAACAAATTGAAAGTAAGGCAGGAGGCCGGACTGCCGGTGAATGATCTCGAAGTGCTCATGCCCGGAACTCGTCACGATTCCCATGATGTATTTTCCCCGAAGCGCATCAAGCACGTCCCGCACACCGTCAATCACCAGCGGCTCACGTGTAAGCAGATCGGCATAAATAGCGTCACGGCGGTTGCGCAGTTTATAAAACGCATCCGTCCCCGGCTTTTCCGCCAGCTGCAACACGCTTCCTCCCCTGGTCAGAGAGATCTCTTCAAACTGCTCCCATTGCAGGGAAATTCCCACACCCGCCAGCGTCTCCAGATTGGCCCTGAAAAAAAGGCCCTCCGTATCGACCAGAACGCCGTCATTATCCCAGAATATCGCCTTGATCATCTGATTATCTTCCCGATTTTTTCAGTGCACTGCACGGATGAAGTCGGTCGGTCAGGTATTCATAATAAAAACATCAAAATGTTGAGAAAAATTACCTGTAATCGTTCAGAACCGTCTGGCCTGGTTTTAGGACCATTTTCATAAGCAGCGCCGTAATTTCATTGATCCGTCCCATCATTTCAAGTTTTTTTGTTTCTTCGGCGAAAAACCAGCGCAACACGGTGTGGCTGAAGACACCCAGGAGCAAATACCGGAAACGGCGGATGTCGAGGTCCGGCCGCATCGAACCGTCCTCCTGCCCGTCTTTGAGGATTTGATCGAGAATCGCCATATACTTCTCAAAATCCTGATAAGCGGACGATTGATAAAATTTTTCGTTATAAATACCATTGAGAATAAAATTTTTCACAAACGCCGGCTGCCGGATATGCATGGTGAAATGATAATAGATAAATCGCACCAACCGGCTTAGCGGCGTGCGGATGTCAAAAAAGTTTTCGGCGACCCTCACATGTCCCTTCAAACGGTGCTGAAGACCGGACATCAGGATATCCTCTTTGTTCGCGAATAGTTCATAGAGTGTCGCTTCGGATACCTGGGTGGCCCTGGCAATCTCTGCGCTGGTCACTTTGTGGTAATCCCTGTCGGCAAACATTTCTTCGGCCATGGTAAGAATTCTTTCACGTTTGGCTACTTCCGGCTCGCGAATCTGTGGGTCATCCGTCAGAAGAAACATGAACATATCGACGATTTCATCAAAATCTTTATCAGTCGGACGACGCTGGAGACCGACAAAGAAATGAATGGTTTCCATGTCCATATACCCCAGAATCATGTCCTTCGCGACTGTCACCGGCACATTGACGGAAAATATCTTTTCGTTCACCCCATCTTCCAGAATTGTTCTGAGCAGGCGGACCCATTTCACAATATTGTCAAAGGATTCGTGACTAAAAAAACTTTGCTTCGACCGGCAGTAAAAGAGCGTATATTTTGTATAATTAGGATTAATATAACGGTAGTGCAATTGATCCCAGATCAGTTTTCTAAGACGGCTGACGGGATCGCGGATAGCCTTCATCTGTTCGATAAAATCGTCGGTCGCGGTTTTCACGTAGGCGCCCACTGTGTAAAACAGCAAATCTTCTTTGTCTTTGAAATAATGATAAATGACGGAATCATTGACCCCGGCGGCGGCGGCGATTTCCGAAATTTTTGCGTCCGGGCCCTTTTGTTCCATGACGGCAACGGCAGCCTGCAGAATTTGTGCTTTCTTATCAGATAGTTCCAATTGTTGTTCCTTTCGTCCTTTTCGCGCGTCACAATTCCACGATTTAAATCAAATTTCAATGAATTTATCAGTTTATCAGTTTCAAATCAGATAATTACATAAAAGCCATATTCAATATTATTTTAAACAGATGAATAACACGATTAATTTATTTAATCAATTATATCAATATAATAAAATTTATTTAAATAACAGTTGACTTTATTACAATGGTTTAATAACAAGAATATCGCTTTTTACAATACAATTATAGAGCAATATTCAAGTCTCGGCAGCGACGGCATGACCGGGCGAATAATAACTACTATTTGGGAGGGGGAAAATTATGGAATCCAAGAAAAGTTTCAGTTTCACAAAGTTAAGTAATGCTTTTTTTCCAATTTTACTTTTCACGATTTTGCTTGTCATGATCGGCTGTTCAAGCGGCGGGGGTGGGTCTGCCGCAGGCTTTCCCCCATCATCCGCTCAAACCGGGCAATTCATTGACAGTGAAGTGGAAGGGCTTTCTTACGAGACCGACAGCCTCAGTGGAACAACCGACGCAAGCGGTCAGTTTGAATACCGCCAGGGCGAAACCGTCACTTTTTCCATTGGCGGCATAACGCTTGGCTCTGCGTCGGGACAAAGCGTCGTCACGCCGATCCAGCTGGTCTCCGGAGCCACGGATTCGTCGCATCAGGCGGTCATTAATCGTTGTGTCTTC
>CAZDYR010000006.1:14451-16247 GCA_964509625.1 uncultured Smithella sp.
GATTTGAATAACGGCATCAAAATCAACGCACAGACCGCCGCAATCGTTCAGACCAACGCCGCCGGAATTAATTTCGATCAGGCGCCGGCGGCTTTCGCGGCCGATCCGATCGTAACCGGGCTTTTGGCGGCGCTCAACGCCGGCAACGCCGCAGGTTTCACCTCACAGGAAGCCGGAGGACGCAGACTGCAAAACGCGGCTGAAGCCCAGGCTCACCTTGCCGCAACACTCGCTCCCCGCTATCCGGTAACGACGGCTTTCGGCATCGTGAGCGGTTATGCCTACAATGAAAACGCCTGGGCCTGGAAAGGCGTGCCTTACGCCAAACCGCCTGTCGGTGCCCTGCGCTGGAAAGCGCCGCTTGATCCGGATCCGTGGACAGGCACACGCCACGCCACCGCCGCCTGCAGTGACTGCACACAACAAATCTACGACCAGTACTGGCGCTCGGCCAATGCTTTCAAGGGCAGTGAAAACTGCCTTTATCTGGATATTTATCGCCCGAGAACAACACAGACAGGACTTCCTGTTTTCGTTTACATCCACGGCGGCTCCAACAACTTCGGCTCCGCAAGACAATACCAGGGCGCGGCCCTGGCCGCCCGCAGCAATGTTATTGTCGTGTTTGTTCAGTATCGCCTGGCGGCCATGGGTTTCCTGACGCATCCGGCGCTGAGAACGTCCGGAACAGCAGCGGACCAATCCGGAAACTACGGGACGCTTGATCACCTCAAGGCGCTTGCCTGGGTCCGGAACAACATCGCGGCCTTCGGCGGTGATTCCGATAAAGTCGTTATCGGCGGGCAATCCGCCGGCGGCCACAATGTTATGAATCTGGTGGTGTCTCCCCTGGGCGCGGATCTTTTCCGCGGCGCGGTCGTGTTGACCGCCGGGATGAATCCCTTCACGGTAACGGCAGCGGATACCATGACCAATACAACCATCAAAGGGCTTTTGATTCGTGACGGCCTGGCCACCGACAACGCCTCGGCCACCACGTATCTTGCCGGCATGTCGAATGAGCAGATCGAAACTTACCTTCGCGGCAAAACAGCCGAGCAGATCCTGCGCGCGCGAAGGGACGGCACCGGCGCCGACGGAACCGGTTCCATGCCTTCTCATTCGGCCATTCGGGACGGCTCTGTCATTCGCGACAACACCTGGACGGGCGCCATTGCCGCGGGCACCTACAACAAGGTTCCTGTCTTCATCGGCACGACGGAATATGAATTCAAGGATTTCATGGCGCTCTACGGCGTGCCGGTCAAAGCAGCCTCCGGCGGCACTGTGCCTTCAAGCGCTTACACCTGGTATGATCTTTTCAAAGTCATCGGTGTCGGCGGTTCGCTTGCTTTGACGGATGTATTACCTACCCAGACCGACAGGGATTTCTATCAAACCATCGCCTCGCTGTATACCCGCCGATGGAAACTGACGGGGGTTGACCTCATTTCCCGAAACCTGAAAACCGATGATTCAAACAATCCTGTTTACGCTTTCCAGTTCAAGTGGAAAGGCGGAAGTGATCCGGCGCGCGCCGATTTTGCAACGCTTTTCGGCGCGGCGCATGCCATGGAGCTCGCTTTCTTCTTCGGAAACGACCAGGATTCCTGGAATTATTCCTTTACAGCGGCCAATCAGGCGGGCAGAATCGCCCTGCAGCACGCTATGATGGATTATCTTGCCTCCTTTATTAAAACATTAGACCCCAATGAGGCAGGCTCATCGCTTTCCTACTGGCCGCAATGGAGCAACACCGATGGAGACGTCAAATTCATCACCTTTGACGCGAATCT
>CAZDYR010000006.1:16347-18575 GCA_964509625.1 uncultured Smithella sp.
TACACAAATTGGGGATTGAATCTTTGATTTATTTGCAATAAGTGTGTCTAACAAAGAAAGGAGGTGTACAAGATAAGAGGCAAGCAGAATATGCGGGCCGTCAGAATCTCTCCCCCTCAGCCATTCCCATTGACGCGTACTTTTACATAGACAGCAATCCGGAATTTCAGCCACACAACCTTGATAAAAAACGGTGGCCGTTGATCAGTTTTTGATAGGAAGGATTTCAGGCAGCCCGGGTTAAATCGACAATCAACGAATAAGGAGGGACACAATGAACCGAAAGAATATTTCAGGCTTCAGAGGCATTGTAATATTTACAGGTCTGTTGTTGGCAATGATAATACTTCCGGGTTACGCCGCCGCCTTCGACCACTTCGTTAATGATCCCATCAAGACGGACGCGGGTTACGTTTCCGGCACCATGATCGACCTGTCCCAAATATGCTGGGTTGATTATGTGAACCGGTTTACCGGTGTCAAAACCTGTTCACCGATATTGAAAGGCGAAGCCGGGAAAATCGTGCGCGTATACAGGGGAATCCCGTATGCGGCGCCGCCGGTCGGAAACCTGCGCTGGAAGCCGCCTCAACCGGTTACCCCCTGGGAGGGAATCCGCGAATGCACCGTTTACCCCAAAATGGCCCCCCAGGCTTATCCGACCAGCTTCTTTTACGGCAGTATTCAGGAGTCCGGAATCAGCGAAGATATCCTTTATCTGAATGTCGTAACCCCGGCCAAAAGAAAGAACGAACGTCTTCCCGTCCTAGTCTGGTTCCATGGCGGCGGCCTGAGCGCCGGCTCCAACAGCATGGACAGCTATAATACCGCCCCTCTGCCCAATCACGGTCTTGTTGTCGTCACCGTTCAGCACCGTCTGGGAGCAATCGGATTCATGGCCCACCCCGAACTGACCGCGGAATCGCCTAATCACGCGTCCGGCAATTACGGTAATCTGGATTTAGTCGCCGCTTTAAAATGGGTGCAGAAAAACATTGCCGCTTTCGGGGGAGACCCTCACCGAATCACGATTATCGGGCACTCGGGCGGCGGCATCAAAGTGAACTGGCTGATGGCCTCTCCTTTAGCCAAAGGTCTTTTTCACCGGGCTATCTGCCAGGCGGGATTTTATACGGGAAGCGCAACGCTGGCAGCAGCCGAACAGTCCGGTTTGAATTTGATGGCTAAACTGGGGGTTTCCACTCTTGCTGAAATGCGCGCCAAAACCTGGCAGGAAATCGTAACAGCCGCCGGAGCAGCGGGCAGCGGCTATGTAACCAATCTGACTGTGGACGGTTGGTCGTTGCCGGACACCATCGGCAATATCTTCCTGCAGGGCAAGAATCATGATGTGCCCTTCATGGTTGGAAACGCGGGCGGAGAGGCCCGGCCGGCATCCATGGCGCAGCTTCTGCTCACCATGAGCCAGCAGCAAAAATCGCCGATTTATACTTATATCTATACCCAGGTGCCGCCCAATTGGAAAAGCCAGGGGATTTACGCCTGGCACGGCAGTGAGGTCTCCTCCGAGTTTGGCGATGAAAATTACCTGGCCCTCTTCATCGGGGCGCTTGTGCCCTCCACCGTTCCTTATGATTCCGGTGTTGACTACAGGGATTTCTGGGTATCTGAATTTATGATGACCATGCTGGCCGAGTTTGCGGAATCGGGACGTCCCAGTGTCAAGCACATGGGCGTTTACTGGCCGGCCTACGACACCCGCGACCGTTATCTTGACATCGGATATCCCCCTTTGGTGATGACAGGTTATTCCACGGCACAGGCGCAACTGCCGTCAAGATAGCATGACTGTAAAGGTGAGTTGATCATCAACCGCATCGCAGCGAGTTAACGCGTGTCTTTTTTAGCGGGATTAAAGGGGATGGTTCTATCCACTATCGATTGTTCAGAGCCATCCCCTCTTTTATTCTGAGTCCCGGCATATCACATCAGGATTCTCCGGGATCCGGGAAATCGGGCTTTTGCCTTGTCAGAAAGGCGGAAACCCCGTGGATGCTTTCGCCACTGGCAACGAGAGTGACAGCTTCCTGAGTCTCCAGATCCAAGGCCTCCTTCGTGGTCAGGTCGCCGGTTTTCCTGATCACGGACAGGGCGTGGCGGACGGCACGAGGGCCGTTTTCCGCAATGGAAAGCGCGAGGGAGAATGCTTCCACAAGAGCCTTCCCCGGCGCACTGATGCGGTTGGTCAAGCCAAGCGCGAAGGCCTC
>CAZDYR010000007.1:0-17897 GCA_964509625.1 uncultured Smithella sp.
CTATCTTTTTGCGCCACCGGGAGGAATGTTCGTCTTTCTGAATGATAAAAGATGGCTATTTAACCCAGTTTATGGAGTTTAAATGCGACATCTGTTCGGGTAGCGTAAGAATAAATTCAACAAAGCCCATGAATTGTCCGTTTTCATACCAGGCCGCCTGATACAGCAGAGATTTAATGCCGTTTTTTTCGACGGTATAGGCATTGGGTTGTTTCTTCTCGTACAGATCAAGAACCTTCTGCCTGGCTTCTCGGGGATGGCATTCCAGAAGGTTTTTTCCGATGAGCTCTCTTCCCCCGGACTTTTTGAAAATCAGAGCGGCGCGGTCATTCATAGAAAGGATGATGCCCTTTGTGTCGCAGACGGTAATGCCGACGGGAAGTTCGTTCAGCCAGTTTGCTTCCATTTTCATTTCTTCTTTCTGTTTTTGATTGTTTTGCCGAACGGACAAACAGAAACGCAGATGCCGCAGAGGCTCGCCTTTTTGTCTAGTCTCTCGGATGAGAATTTCCGGCAGGTATCCCGGCATTTAAAGGCGTCGTAAAATTCATCACGATCCAGAGCATCATTCCAGAGTTTGCCGTTTGCTGCCTGCCCCGGACAGGCTGTGACGCATATATCACATTTGCCGCAGCGGCTTTCCGTTATCGGGATTCCTAAATGATCAAATCGGTAATGCGTGAGAACCGTTGCGAGGCGGATGCGCGGACCGAATCTTTCTGATACCAGCAAGTCGGTTTTTCCGATCCAGCCCAACCCTGCGCGGGTAGCTGCCATTTTATGTGAAAAGTTCATGCGCAGCGTACTGGCAAAGCCCTCCGGAATATCCTCTTCCTGCACGGTCGATTTGATCTGAACACAGGGAATAGCGTTTTGCTCCAGAAACCGGGATATTTTCAATGTGATCAAATTAAGCTCGTCGTTGGTGGATTTGTATAACTCATAATAGACCGGCGTCGGGCCGTTTTCAATCTCATCGATGATGGCGTCGGGAAGCCTTTTACCGATGACAACGGCATAGCGGTACGGATAATGGGCTTGAATCAGATCGGCCATATCGGCAAAGCCGATGACGTAGTTTTCCTGATCAGGCAGGATGTTGATAATTTTGTCTTGCATAGGTTGCTTAAAAAACTTTTGTGAAACATAACATGAATTGTTTTCTTTCCAAAGGAAATTATCCCGCGGGGATTGGATTTTGACCCTTACTGCCCGGTTAAAATATTTTCGGACGGTTTTTCCGTTCCTTATTTTACTTGACACTTTCAACTTTTGACCGCAATATTCAGCAAAAGTTTCCCCGAGATATAAATTTTACACCATCGTAAAAGGAGGTATCGCACGATGAAAAAACACCTTAATTGGAGAGGCCTTGTCGTCTTTTGTGTTATCGGCCTGTTTTTGAGTGGATGCGCTTCCGGCACTAAAATTGCGATCACGCAGGAAAAGTATTCTCCATCATTCCGCGCGTCCGATTACAGCCGTTTCAAGGGCAAGAAACTTGTGCTTTCAAGCTTCACGAATCAGGCCCAGAATACAAAAACATACAATTATTTCAGCCCGGATAAAAAATTGAATTATGAATGGAATGTGAGTCTGGATCAATTGTATGCAAACAGCTTTACAAAAGCGTTTAAGCATATCGGTGTCAGTCTTGTGGATTATATCTATGATAACGACTCTCGTGATCCCCGCTACCGTCATGGTTATCGTTATGGCTACTGGTGGGGGCATCCCGGTCCCGGTGGTTACAAAGCCCCCAAAGGCGTTCCCGAGTTTCAATTTACGCTGCTGTCGATGACTGACCAGGAATTCACGTTTAAGGTTGGGGTTTTCAGAGACGGTGAAACGAAATTAGACAAGGACTACACCGTGAAAATGGCTGCCGCTGCAACTGATAATGTCGCGGAGCTTGAAAAGAGGGGTTATCAAATGGTGGATCTGGCTTTTACGACTATTATGAAAGATCGCGATTTTCAGAGAGTGTTCTAGGAGGCTAAAGGCTAAAGGCCAAAGGCTAAAGGATCAAGGATAAAGCGGAGCGCGAAGTGCGGAGACCTGCGAATGCCGGTGACAAAGGTCGAAGCTCTAAGCCACTAATTGATGGATTAAATGGAAATATTTTTTTACATCATTATCATCATTTTACTGATCGTTGTCGTATTGCAGTTCTGGCTGCTCAGGCGCGGTTCCATTGATCTGACGCCTTTGGCCGCTAAGCTGGACGCGCTGCAGGACGCGCAGGAGAGAACCGATCGCTCCGTCCGCGACGAAATGGCGCGGTCGCGCGCGGAGGGGCAGCTTTCGGCTCAGCAGGAAAGAACCGAGCTCACGGGATCGCTTAAATCCTTTGGCGATTCCGTCCAGACTCGTATGGCTGACATCGCTAAAATACAAAATGATCAGATGGAAAGTTTTTCGCGGCAGATATCAATCTTAACCGCGAGCAACGATAAAAAAATGGAGGAGATTCGGCAGGTCATTGACGGGAAGCTCAAAGAAATTCAGACGGATAATGCCGGTCAGCTTGAACGGATGCGGGAAACCGTCGATGAAAAATTGCAAAGCACCCTGGAGAAACGATTGGGAGATTCATTCAAGCAGGTTTCCGAAAGGCTTGAACAGGTCCATCAGGGGCTGGGTGACATGCGCGCGCTGGCCCTGGGCGTGGGGGATTTAAAAAAAGTGCTCACCAATGTCAAGTCGCGGGGCACCTGGGGAGAAGTCCAGCTGGGGGCGCTTCTGGGAGAAATACTTTCTCCGGAGCAATACCTGGCGAATGTCCGGATCAATGAGCAGAGCGGTGATTTTGTCGAGTTTGCCATCAAGCTTCCCGGCCAGGGCGATTCCCCTTCTGATTTTGTCCTGATTCCCGTGGACGCGAAATTTCCGATGGAAGACTATTCGAGGCTTATGGACGCGCAGGATAAGTCCGATGCGTCCGCGGCGGAAGACGCGGTCAGGCAGCTGGAAGCAAGCATTAAAAAAGCGGCCAAAGATATATCGCAAAAATACCTTGCTCCTCCCAAAACCACGGATTTCGGCATCATGTTTCTGCCTTCGGAGGGGCTGTATGCCGAAGTGATCCGCCGCACACAGCTTGTCTCGTTTCTGCAGCGCGAATACCGCATCGTTGTATCCGGCCCCTCGACATTTGCCGCGTTTCTTAACAGCCTGCAGATGGGCTTCCGGACACTCGCGATTCAGAAGCGTTCCGGTGAAGTCTGGAAAGTGCTGGGCGAGGTGAAGGCGGCGTTCGGCCGGTTCGGTGAATCGCTTGATGCCGTGCGAAAAAGGCTGGATCAGGCCGCGAGCTCCGTCGATGACGCGCAGAAAAAAACGCGGACGCTTGCCGGCAAACTGAAAGCGGTGGAAGCGCTGCCGGACGCTTCCGAGACTATCACCATCGCGGACGAGGAAACGGAGTAACCGGGCGGCAGCCCGTTCATTTACCTTTGAGGTTTTGCGGAATCTTCACCCATGATCCTTCTTTTCAGCAGGCGCAGCAGGGTCAGAACGCTCATCAGCATTTCTTTTTTATTGATTTTGGACTCGCCGAGGACACGATCAGCGAACACAATGGGGAATTCGGCTACTTTATCCGTATGCCGAACGATGTGGAAGAGAACCTCCACCTGAAAAGAATAGCCGGTGGATTTGATTTCATTCAGGGGCAGTTTTTTTAACAATGAAGTTTTAAATCCTCTGTAGGCGGTTGTGCATTCCTGCAGGGGAATTCCGGCAATATGACGCGCGCCCCAGTTTGCGGCTTTGGAAACGACGGTTCGATAAAATCCGTATTCACATTTTCCCCCGGGAACATACCTTGATCCGGTGACAAAATCATTGCGTTCCAGCAATTCAGCAATAACGGGTAATTCCTTGGGATCATGAGAAAAATCAGCATCCATAATAATGATGGCGTCAAAACCTTTTTCCATGGCGTATTTCATCATGGTCAGCGTGGCCGATCCCAGCCCCAATTTTCCGGTTCTTGATAAAAGAGATAAAGACGGGTCAGAAGCGGCGAGACGCTCAACAATCCGGGCAGTCCCGTCCGGAGAATTGTCGTCTAAAACCAGAATTCTCTGATTCGGCAGATGGGAATGGATGGCGTCAATGAGTTGTTCAATGTTTAAGGCTTCATTGTATGTGGCGATTCCAACGACTAAGTTCACTTTGATTACGGAACCTCGCTTTACTCCATGAATAGCATATATAGACGGGCCGGTGCAAGGGATGTCTGCAAATCATTGACAGGATCAGGCTCCGACCGTGCGAAGGTTTATCTCCGTGTGGGATTTTTTCTTTTTATTTTGGTTTTTGAGCCGGTGTTCGTCTTTTCCGAGTGGCAGCGGCATATGTCCAGCTCCCGCGCGGGAATGAGCCCCAGATCAATGATCATTTCATGATCAAGTCTGCTTTCCCGTCCCGCGGTGGTCAGATAATTTCCCGTCATCAGAGAATTGACTCCCGCGATAATGCCCAGCGGCAGGAGCTGGCGCAGGGTTTTTTCCTTGCCGCCGCAGAGCTTGATGTCCTTGTCCGGCAGCATGAAGCGGTAAACGGCGATGGTCATCAAAACCTCCATCGGCGGCAGGAGCTGCATGTGGTCCAGCGGCGTGCCTTTGATCGGAATAAGGATGTTGATCGGGATCGAATCGACATTCAGTTCCCTCAGGGTCACGGCCAGTTCGATGCGGTGCGTGACCCCTTCGCCCATGCCGAAAAGTGCGCCCGCGCAAACGGACAGGCCCGCGGCTTTAGCCGCCCGGATCGTATCCACGTCTTCCTCATAGTCATGCGTTGTGCATATATTCTTAAAATAACTGCGCGCGGTTTCCAGGTTGTGGTGGTAGCGGTAAAGGCCGGCGTCTTTCAACTCCCGCGCTTTCCGGTGATCGATGATGCCCAGTGATGCGCAGGGATGAATGCCGATTTTGTTTATGCCGTCGATGGCTTTGAAAATATCCTTCCACTCTTTCGGGGATTTCATGCGCATGCCGCTGGTCACAATGCCGAAATAATCCGCGCCGTCCTTTTTGGCCTGCAGAGCCTCGGTGATTATTCGGCTTGCCGGTTTGAGCGGATAAGACGCAATGTCCGTCGAATAGTGAGAGGATTGCGCGCAGAATTTGCAGTTTTCGGAACACTTGCCTGATTTGGCGTTGGTGATACCGCACAGAATAATTTCTTTCCCCTTGAAGTGTTCGCGGATTTCTGATGCCGCGGCCAGGATTTGATAGGGCTGACCCGATCCCTCAATAAAAAGCTCAAGCGCTTCCGCCCGTCGGATGCCTTCTCCCTTGATGCTTTTTTTCTTCAGTTTTTCGATCAATGCCATGGTCTGACCTTCCATTCTTGCGCGTTCAGGGCCGTTACTAAGGGATCATGCGAGGTTTGTCAATTTATAAATGATAGTCTCCCGATGCCTCCGGCTGGTAAATGATGTCGTCAACGATGAACTTTTTTGCGCCGGAGGGAACCTGCCATTCAATGACATCCCCTTTGCGATAGCCTAGAAGCGCAATGCCCAGCGGTGCTAAAATAGATAATTTGCCGTCGTTAATATTGGCCGCCGACGGGAACACCAGCGTGTAGTTCATCTTTTCACCGGATTCGGTATCGGTAATCGTCACCCTGGAATTCATGGTGATGACATCATGGGGGACGTTTTGCGGATCAACCAGAATGCCGCGGTAAAGCTCTTTTTCCAGCAGGTCCAGATTGGCCTGGTTGGCCTTGGGGGCCGAACGCAGCCCGTCGATCAGTTCCAGAAGCCTGTCCATGTCAAATTTAGTGATGTATAAAGTGCGTTGCGCCATGATGCTCACTCCTCTCCGGTTTTTTTACGGGTTAAATGAAAGAAATCAGACAGAATGCGTCATGAAGAAATCATGCAGTACGCGTTAAGTGGTTGCCACTATAGGCAATTAGTCCATGGCTGTCAACCATGAAAACAACTGAGAGGCACGGCTCATCACGAACATGGCGAGTCTTGTCGCCTGCAGGATGCCACCGGCGTTGCGAATGTGACGGTTGTCACTTTGGAGCAAAGAACGGAGAGATTATGTAACATGATAATATCGCATAGAAAAAATGAAATAAGCATCCGTTTTTTTAAAAACATAAAGTTTCTGAAACGGCATGTCGATAGCAGTCATCAGGGACTTATCATCAGTATCCAGAAGATGACGAATGCTGATGAAAATAAACGGATAGGAAATCTTTATAAGGAAATAGCAGAATATGATGATTAGACGCAAACCGCTGGTAAGGACTTGCTTTCTTGGTTGCCTGGCTCTGTTCCTTTGTGTTGGAGGCGCTCTTGCGGATGAGTCCCGGGGGCTGAACCCGGCAGTCCAGGGGAAAAATATGATGAATCTGACCCTGCGGGACTGTCTCACAATCGCTTTCGCGCAGAACCGGCTGCGTTCGGTCTCCCGTGAGTCGATTAAAATCGCGGAAGCGCAGTATGCACAGGCGCAATCCGGAAACTGGCCGCAGGTGAGCCTCTCGGCAACGGCGGTCCGCATGGATGAGGCGCCGACCTTCAATGTTCCTCAGGCCGGCATGAACGTCAAATTATTGGACCGTGATCTTTTATTCGGAACGCTGAGCGCGATGTACCCTCTTTACGCCGGGGGAAAAATCTCCTCATTGGGCAAGCAGGCCAAAATCGGCGTCGAGGTCAGTAAGGAAGAAGCCCGTAAGACGGATTTGCAGATTGTCAGGGACGTCAGACAGTATTATTACGGCCATGTTTTGGCCCGGCATCTTCATCGTCTCGGCCGCGAAACGCTTGAGCGTTTTGAGGCGACGGAAACCCTGACGGAAAGCATTTATCGGCACGGATCGGGAAAAGTGAAGAAAACAGATTATCTGCGTTCAAAAATGATGACGTCCAATGTGCGTTCGATAGTCGAGCTTTTGAAGTCCAATGAAGAGCTGAGTCTTTCAGCACTGGCCAATGTAATGGGCGTTTCCTGGAACACAACGATTGCCGTGGCCGATGGGGAAATCCCTTTTGTGCCTTACAACGGAAATCTGGATGATCTGGTGGCCGGCGCAAACCAATACAATCCGCAGATGAATCAGGTGCGTCTGGGGCTCGCGGCGCGCGAGGAAAAAATCATTGAGGCCAGATCTGGGCATCTGCCGGTTGTGGCGCTCTTCGGGAATCTGAGCCGTATGGAAAATTCCTATAACGGGGGCCTGAGCACCGATGAGAACCGGAATACCTGGCAGATTGGTATGGCAATTGAACTGCCGATATTCAACGGTTTGCGCACCAGCAAGGAAGTTGAGGAAGCCCGTCTGCGCCTGGAAAAGCTCAGACACGAAAACATTCTGCTTTCGGAAGGTGTCGCTCTGCAGGTGAAAGACGCGTTCCTGCAGATCGCCCGTTCCCAGGGTCAGGTGAAAACCATGAAAGAGGCGCTGGAGGCCGCCGCTGAAAACCGTGAACTCAACGAGCGTGCCTATAAGCAGGAAATGGTCGAGACCAAAGATGTTATTGAAGCGCAGCTCATGGAATTCCTGATGCACGGTCAGTATCTCAAAGCGCTTTATGACCACCAGGTCCATATGGGCGGTCTGGAATATCTCGTCGGGAAATGTATTGATGAATATCGTTAGAATGTTTTTCCCTCTGTGGGTTCTGATATTTGCCCCGATCTGTTTTTCTTTTCCCGGCTGGGCCGCGGCAACGGACAAGGTGCCCTGCATCGCAGGGTATTCCGTGAAGAACGTTGCGGATGTTGACCCGCGGGATGCGGAGGCCGCCCTGAAGGTCTGGGCCCGGGAATTGGCCGTTCAATGGGGCTTTGACCTGAAAATTTCTCTTTATAATTCCACGGACAGACTGATTGCAGATTTTATGGACAAGAAGCTTGATTTTATCACAGTGACGAGCATCGATTATTTGCGGTCACCGCACCTGCTGAAGTTCAAGCCGGAAGTCACGCATTACAAAGACGGGAAACCGACATCAAGATATGTGGTGCTGGTCAATGAGCAGGGTCTGAAAAACAGTCCGTCCGGCCTGAAGAACAAGAAACTCTCCATCCAGAAGACCAATCATCTCGGTCAGATGTTTCTCGATAACTGGCTGATGCGGGCTAAATTGCCTCCCTCCGAGCGCTTTTTCAGCTTAACCATGGAAAAAAGCAAGGAGTCCCAGGCGATACTCGATGTGTTCTTCGGACAGGCCGACGTCTGCGTTGTAACAGATAAGGCTTTTCATACCATGACGGAATTAAATCCCCAGGTGGGACAAAAGCTCCATGTGATCGCTCAATCACCGGATTTAATCACGGCGGTTGGAATCTTTCGGCCGGATTATCCACCGGATGACAAGCAAAGAGCCATGAAGGGTATGAGCAATGACTACAGAAACAGTGAACGCGGCAAGCAAATACTTCTTTTGTTTAATGTCGAGAAAATGGACACTTTTCATGAAAGCCAGCTTGTCAGTATAAGGCAGCTTGTGACTGAATATGACCGCCTTAAAAAAACAAGGTGATTGAGCGGCGGACTGCGGAGATCGTGCTGATGAAATGCATTTGTTGCATATTTTTATGGTGGATTCCGTTTATGACCCTTGTTCCGGCTGTGCCGTCCGCTCAAGCCGCAGGACCCGATACCATGGACTTCGTCGTCGGTTACTCCATAAAAGAGATATCGGATGTGGATCCTAAGGATATCGAAGCCGCGCTGAAAGTCTGGTCAAAGGAGCTGGGGAATGCCTACCATTTCCGGGTTGAAGCCAACCTTTACGACAATGTGGATAAGCTGGTTGCGGACTTTAACGAAAGCAAACTGAATTTCATGATCATGAACAGTATTGATTATTTTCGCAGGGCGAAAATCCTGAAGGTCAAGCCTGAAGCGTCGCCATATCGCAACGGTAAGCCGACAATGAAATATGTCGTGCTGGCTGGCACGATACGACACCTGGCGGAAATTGGCATTTTGAAAAATAAAAAGCTTTCCATTGCGAAGAATAATCATCTGGGACAGATATATTTGGATACTCTTCTCATGCGGAGCAAACTTTCATCTTCCGACCGTTTTTTTGCCGGAATCGATGAAAAAAGCAAAGAGTCGCAGGCCATTCTTGATGTGTTTTTCGGAAAATCCGGAGCTTGCGTGGTTTCGGAAACCGCCTTCCAGACGATGAAGGAGCTAAATCCTCAGGTGGGCAGCAAACTCCATGTCCTTGCCGAATCCCCGGAGTTCATTTACACCGTCGGTATTTTTCATCCTAGCTATCCGCCGGATTATAAAAAAAAGGCCTTCATCGGAATCGGCACGGATTACAAGCATCATGAACGCGGGAAACAAATCATGCTTTTATTTAATATTGACCGAATGGATAGAATTACAGACGGCCAGCTCGAAACTGTAAGGCAGCTTGTGTCTGAGCATGACCGTCTCAAAAAGAGACAATAATAACTATGGACCAGAACGGATGCACCTGATGCCCGGTATGATAAAAAATATATTCAATAAATTGCGACGGCGGGGAATCTTTTTCCGCACATTCTTAATATTGATGATCCTTTCCGTCACGCTGATCGCGCTTTTTGCCTTTATGGTGATCCCCCGTGAAAAATCCTCGCTGCTGAAAGCGATGGAATCTCAGGCGCAGAATATTACGGCATCGATATCCGAAGCCACTTCAAGCGCTTTTTTGAACGGTGATTACGGCGCGGTTGTCGAACATAATATGCATCTGCTGGAAAGAAGCCGCGACATCCATTACATCATTGCCGTTCGGGAAAATGGCTTTTCCATCGTCAACATACTGGATCAATGGGAAACACGGGATCAGCCGAATCCGCGCTGGCAGCAGCGTGAGCTGTCGAGAGAATCCGGGATTATTGAAAGTTCGCTGGTCGGTAAACCCGTTTATCACTATAGCGCGCCGCTTCAGTTTTCAGGTTATGATTGGGGGCACATCTATATTGGAACGTCGCTTCATAATTATGATCAGCAGGTCCGGCAGAACTATAGAGTGATCCTGTATTTGAGCGCTTTATGTTTGATTTTCGCGGCGCTCTTGTCCTATTATTTTGCCAAGCGTCTGACCCAGCCGATCCGGTCCCTGCGTCATACCACGCAAAGAATCATGGAAGGCGATCTGACGGCGCGCGCGGACATTCCGCCGGATGATGAGGTGGGCGAACTGGCCATGTCCTTCAACAGCATGACCGACCAGATGGTGGCATCAAGGAAAAAAATTCAGGACTCCTTCGACGAGCTGGAAGTGTATCGTAAAAATCTGGAAACGCTGGTGCGGCGAAGAACCGAAGAATTAACCGCAGCCAATCAGCTGCTTCAGGCCGAACTGTCGGAGCGCATGAGGGCGGAAAAAGCGCTAGTGGAATCCGAGAAGCGCTACCGCGTGATCTTCGAGACGGCCGGGAATGCCAGTATTATTGTGGAAGCGGACAACACCATTATCATGGTCAACGGCGCCTTTGAGCAGCTTTCCGGTTATGCCAGGCGCGACGTTGAAGGCAAAAGAAAATGGGGTGACTTTTTGGCTGTCGATGATCAGAAAATGATGGAGCGTCCTCATGTTTCTAAGCGGCAGAAAACGCAGGGCGCCCGGGAGGATTTCGAAACGGCATTTGTCGACCGGGACGGCAACCGCCGATCCGTCTTTCTGACCATGGCGGAAATTCCCGGTACCGGCCGCACGATTATTTCTTTGACGGATATGACGGAGATCAAAAAACTGGAAGCTCAGCTGCTGCAGTCGCAAAAGATGGAAGCGGTCGGACAGCTGGCGGGCGGTGTGGCTCACGATTTCAATAACATCCTGACAGCCATTATCGGCTACGCGAGCCTGCTGAAAATGAATGTCAAAAAAGATAAAGCCATGCTCGCTTATGTGAATCCCATCATGAGCTCGGCGGAGAGAGCCTCCCATCTTACACAGGGGCTTCTGGCGTTCAGCCGAAAGCAGGTCATTGAACCTAGGCATGTGGATCTTAATGAAATCATCCGCAAAGTTCAGAATCTGCTCCACCGTCTTCTGGGAGAGGATGTTGAAATACATATTACTTACACAGGGCGGCCCGTCACCATTTTCGCGGACGTGGGCCAGATGGAACAGATTCTGCTCAACCTGGCAACCAACGCCCGCGACGCCATGCGTGAAGGCGGACTGCTGTCCATTACGACGGACACAACCGTTTTTACCGATGACGACGCCAGTGAAAGCGCGTACGAAAAGAAACCGGGCAAATACGCGGTCATCAGCGTTTCCGATACCGGAGAGGGCATGAGCAAGGAAACCATTAATCATATTTTTGAGCCCTTCTTTACCACCAAGGAGGTCGGAAAAGGCACGGGGCTGGGCTTATCCATTGTTTATGGCATCATCAAGCAGCATAACGGCTACATCAACGTCTACAGCGAGCCGGGCACGGGTACCACCTTCAGGATATATTTCCCGTTGGTCAAGGCGATGGCTGAAGAGGACGAAGCCGATCAGCCAATGCCGGATGGCGGAGTCGAAACCATTCTTGTGGCCGAAGACGATGATGTCACGCGGGAGTTGTCCCGCCTGGTGCTTGAAAAATTCGGCTATACGGTCATTGAATCGACGGATGGCGAAGATGCCGTGGAGAAATTCAGACAGAATCAGCATCGTGTTGATCTCGTTCTGCTCGACGTCATGATGCCCAGGTTAAACGGCAAAGCCGCCTACGATCAGATTCAAAGCATCAAGCCCGGCGTTAAAGCGCTTTTTATCAGCGGCTACACAGCTGATATTATCCATAAAAAAGGCATTATTGAAAGCTCAATCAACTTCATATCCAAGCCTGTGAAGCCGGATCAGCTGGCCAGAAAGATTCGCGATATTCTCGACGCGAATTAATCCATTCCTCTGCAGCATGAAACAATCGCGGCGACGCCGCACTCATCCTTTCCACCATCGAAGGACGGCATAAGATTTTTTGTTACGCGCGATGCCCGCGCCCGATGCACGGAAAAAAACGCTTTGCGCCGGCAAGGTCTTTTGATATGGCAGCTTAAATTGTTTGACGGGGGTCCGGGTGAGTCGAGGTATTTTCATTATTGGCACGGATACGGAAGTGGGAAAGACGGTGGCTTGCGCCGGGCTGATGCACCTGATGTTAAAAAAAGGATTGAAGGCCGCTTATTTTAAACCGGTGGCGAGCGGCGAGGTGCTGCTGGATGGCGTCTTTGTTCCCGGCGATGCGGCGTTTGTTTGCCGGGTCTCGGGATTCAGGGAAGACATGAAAATCATCACGCCTTTTTCCTTTGCAGATTCGTTAGCGCCGCATCTGGCCGCGCGTTTATCCGGCCGCCGCGTTGATCCGCCCGTCATTCAGAAAAGTCTGAATGAATTAAAGAGCCGTTATGATGTGATCCTCGCGGAAGCTGCGGGCGGCCTGGCCGTTCCTCTGAATGATGATGGCTTCATGCAGTATGAACTTATTCGCGAGTTGAATTTCCCCTGCCTACTGGTTGCGCGCGCCGGCCTGGGGACAATCAATCACACGCTTTTGACGATCCGTTTTGCCGGGAGTGTCGGGCTGAAGATCAAGGGGATCATTGTCAACCGCGCCGGCGAAAGCATCGTGGAGCGGGACAATATCGCAATGATCCAAAAGCTTTCCGGGATCAAGGCGGTCTTTACATTACCGGTCCTGGACGGGGTGAATACGGAAAATCTGCAAGCGGGGAATCTGGCGGATGTGTTTGATCGAACCATCCCGGCGGACGATATCATCGCTTTAATGGAGAGGGTGTAAATGATGTCCCGTGCCGCCATTTTTAAAGAAAGAATCGAGAGAATCAAGGCCGACGGGCTGCACCGGCGAATGAAAATTCTTCAGTCTCCTCAGTGCGACCGTGTAAGGCTTGACGGCCGGGACATTCTGATGCTTTCCTCCAACAGCTATCTGGGATTATGCGCGGATGAGCGCTTGAAAGCTGCGGCGCGTGAAGCAATGGATCGTTACGGTGTCGGCTCCGGCGGCTCACGGCTTATTTCCGGCACTTGCGAAATCCATCGCAGATTGGAAAACAGAATTGCCGCTTTCAAGGGGGCCGAGGACGCCCTGCTTTTCAATACAGGGTACATGGCCAATGTTGGTACCATCTCGGCCGTTGCGGACAAGAGCTGGGTTATTTTTTCCGACCAGTTTAATCATGCCAGCATCATCGACGGCTGCCGGCTTTCCGGCGCGCGGGTGGAAATTTACAACCACTGCAATCCGGCGGATCTGGAGCAGAAAATTCTGGCTCATCCGGGAAAGCAGGGATTGATTGTCACCGACGGCCTTTTCAGCGTTGACGGCGATATCGCGCCGCTTCCCGCGCTGGCGGATATCGCCCGCAAATATGGAATGCTCCTGATGGTTGACGAAGCGCACGCCACGGGCGTTCTCGGAAAAAACGGCGGCGGCGCTGCGGACTATTTCGGTATCATGGATGGCATCGATATTTCTCTGGGGACCTTCAGCAAGGCTCTGGCCTCCGAGGGAGGGTTCGTAGCGGGAAGCAGCGCCCTGATCGACTACCTGACCAACACGGCGCGCAGCTTTATATTTTCCACCGCTTTGTCACCGATGAGCATTGCCGTATCGCTCGCGGCGCTCGATATTGTGGTACAGGAGCCGCAAAGGCGGGAAGCGCTGCTTGACCATGCCGGATGGTTCCGGCATGCTCTTCGCCGCGCGGGCTTTGATGTTGCGGATCATCCGACACCGATCATTTCCATCATTCTGGGGCAGCCCGGCACGGCGGTGGATTTCAGCGAGCGTCTGATGGACCGAGGAATTTTTGTTTCCGCCATCCGTCCGCCGACGGTTCCAGCGGGCGCCAGCCGTCTGCGGATTAACCTGATGGCGACGCACAGGCGAAAAGATCTGGAACGGGCGCTTGCGGCGATTGAAGATATCGGGCGTGAGATGGGTGTAATCAAAGCGTGAGGAGTGAGGTGTGAAGAGTTTGCAGCAAAAAGATTTGCGATACATCTGGCATCCCTGCTCGCAAATGAAGGACTATGAAGATTTTCCGCCCATCGTCATCAAGCGGGGCAAAGGTGCCTACCTTTACGATATGAACGGGAAGAGCTATCTGGATGCCGTATCATCCTGGTGGGTGAATCTTTTCGGTCACGCGAACGACAGGATCAACCAGGCGCTTGCCGATCAGGCGCAAAAACTCGAGCATGTCATCTTTGCCGATTTCTCCCATGAACCGGCCATTGATCTGGCGGAAGAAATTGTTCGCATCACGCCTCCGGGACTCCATAAAGTTTTCTTTGCCGATAACGGGTCATCGGCGGTGGAAGCGGCGTTGAAAATGAGCTTCCATTGTCATCAGCAGACCGGCCGGACGGGAAAGACGCGATTTCTTGCCGTGACGGACGCCTATCACGGTGAAACGCTGGGTGCGCTATCCGTCGGTGATCTGGATCTTTACAGCAAGATCTATAAACCGCTGATGATGAACGCTTTCAGGGCGACGGGTCCTGATTGCTACCGCTGTCCTTACGGGAAAGATCGCGAAACATGCGATGCGCAATGCTTTGAATCGCTGGAGCGCATCGCGGAGGATCATGCCGGTGAAATCTGCGCGGTGATCATCGAACCGCTGGTGCAATGCGCGGCGGGCATGAAGATCTATCCCGCCATATACTTGAGAAAACTCCGGGCTCTTTGTACAAAGCACCGCATCCATTTCATCGCTGATGAAATTGCCGTGGGATTCGGAAGGACGGGGAAGATGTTCGCCTGCGAGCATGCCGGTGTCAGCCCCGATATCATGTGTTTGTCCAAAGGCCTGACGGCAGGCTACATGGCCTTGTCGCTGGTTGTGACGACGGATGAAATTTATTCGGCCTTTTACGCGGATTACCAGGAGCTCAAGGCGTTTCTGCATTCGCACAGTTATACCGGCAATGCTCTGGCCTGTGCCGTGGCCCGTGAATCGCTGCGAATTTTTCGCGATGATGACGTGCTGGCCCGAAACGAAATCAAAGCCCGGATGATTTCTGAAAAGGCGGCAAAGTTATTTAACGGGCATCCCTGTGTGGGCGAGTACCGTCAGTTGGGCATGATCGGGGCGCTGGAACTGGTGGCCGACCGGAAAACGAAGAAAGCTTTTGACTGGCAAAAACGGGTGGGCTACGCGATTTACCGGATTGCCCTGGAAAAAGGCGTGCTGCTCCGGCCTCTGGGGAATGTCATTTATTTTATACCGCCTTATGTTGTGGAAGAAAACGATATTGAAAAAATGGTCCGTGTCGCTTCGGAATCCATTAATGAGTATTTTGAGTTGTAGGGGCGCGGCACGCCGCGCGGGCTGCGCCGCGAACGCAATATTTATTAAAATTCAATATATTATTACTCGTATAAGAAGTACTTGACATTCTGCAACTTGACACTAAGATAAAGCATATTTTTAACGGATTGGTTCTGCAAACCATCTGCCGCAATTTATGGAACAGGTGGAGGAGGGTATAAAAATGAAGAGAATATTTCTGTTTTTAGCAACCAATATTGCCGTACTTCTGGTATTGAGCATTATTGTCAAGATTCTGGGTGTTGACCAGATTCTGACCGCTAACGGGTTAAATTATTGGAATTTGCTGATCTTTTCAGCTGTCATCGGTTTCGGAGGCTCTTTCATATCGCTTGCGATGTCCAAATGGCTGGCCAAACGGGGGACCGGCGCGCAGGTGATTGTTCAGCCCCGGTCGGACACGGAGGTTTGGCTTACTCAAACCGTGCAGAAACTGGCTTCTCAGGCCGGCATCGGGATGCCGGAAGTCGCGGTGTTTGATTCGGATTCACCCAACGCCTTTGCTACCGGCATGAATAAGAACAAAGCCCTGGTGGCGGTCAGCACCGGTCTTTTGCAGTCGATGAAGCGCGGCGAAGTTGAGGCGGTGCTCGGGCACGAAATCAGCCATGTTGCCAACGGAGATATGGTAACGCTCAGTTTGATTCAGGGTGTTGTCAACACGTTTGTGATTTTCCTGTCCCGCATTGTCGGGTATTTTGTGGATCGCGTGGTTCTGAAAAACGAGGAAGGTCCCGGAATAGGCTTCTTCATTACCAACATCGTTGCCCAGATTGTCTTTGGTATTCTGGCCAGTATCATCGTTATGTGGTTCAGCCGCAAACGTGAATATGCCGCGGACGCGGGCGGCGCTAAACTGGCGGGAACCAGCAGTATGATTGCCGCGTTGGAAAGCCTGCAGCGAGGCACACTGGAACCGCTGCCCGGGCAGATGAAAGCTTTCGGCATCGCCGGCAAGCCGTCCACAAGCGGCCTGAAGCTCTTATTCATGACGCATCCTCCGCTGGAAGACCGCATCGCGGCGCTGAAGCGCTCCGGCGGCATGACGGCATAAAGAAATCCGGTGCTAAAAAGTTTATAAAAGCAGAACAGGGAACGCGTGCGTTCCCTGTTCTTTTCTATGCATCCCTTTCAGGATCGCTTCACTGAATATGTCAAACTTTTAAAATAATTGACACATAAAATCGGACTATCTATAATCCGGGATTAAGAGATCAATATTATTTGATGGGGAGATTTGAATGGCGGATTTTATTGATAAAGTTAAAATGGGAATAACCAAGGGTGTTGCCACGGCAAGTGTCAAGTCCAAAGAGTTTCTCGATATAACCAAACTAAAAAATCAGATATCCGGTCTTCAGAATAAAAAACGGCTCGCCATAGAAGAATTGGGCCGCATGGCTTACGCAATGTTTTTAAAGGGGAACATCGATCAGGACATCATTCAAGATAAGTGTCAATCCATTGCGAAGATGGACGATCAGATAAAATCCCTGGAAAACGAAATTGCTGAAGTTCAGAAAAAAGCCCGTGAGTTTTTAGGAGAAGATGGTCCTGTAAACAAATGTTCCTGTGGGGCCGACATATCGGATGATACCAGGTTCTGCGGCGCCTGCGGGCGAAAAGTGGAGAGAATGTTGATCGCTAATCAGCCGGAAAAAGCCCCGGCGTCAGAGAGTATCTGCGCTCAGTGTCAGGAGAAATTGGAGATTGGATCAAAGTTCTGCCCCGCGTGCGGAGCTAAAGTAACCTGAAATGCACCCGGCATTTTATAGAGAGGCATCATCAAGGGAACGGTGATCATGGATAACGACAAAGCGAAAGAATGTCCCGCCTGCGGAAAAACGATGAAAGCAGACGCCGCTTTTTGCACCGGTTGCGGCAGCCGCCTGACGGACCGCGCAAATACGAAAAAATGTTCCTCATGCGAGGAAGAGCTGGAGCCGGATGCCGCCTTTTGCACGAGTTGCGGGAACCGTTTGGAAGAAAAGAAAACGCAAAGTCCGGATGGCCAGGCGCTTATCGGAACGCAGTTCATGGCTTTGGCAAACGATTTTATTTCAGTGCGCCGGATTAGTCCGACGCGGTTTGAATTTTCGTCACAAACAGGAGCGCAGGCGCCCGTTCAAAAGATCAGGATAAAATACGAAGCCCTCGCGCAGCTGAATGCGGAAAATAAACAGCTGATCTTCTGGGAAAAGATGGTGGAAAGTTCCGCCGGCATGAACACAGGCGTTTTTGGAGAGAAAACCGTCCAGAAAGGCATTGAGGTTACTAAAGAAATTCACGGACACCTTTTGTTCGGCGGTAAATACGGCTTCGAATACGGTAAATTGCGTCAGGTTGTGAAAGCCATAACCGATGAACAGGGATGGGCATTTAAAACAGCCGTTTTCAAACCCGGTCAGGAAACGACTGCCGGAGAAAGGGCCCCTGAGAAAAAATCGCCGGTTCTGAAAATATTCTTATCGGCTGTCGCGCTTTTGCTGATAGCGACTTTTGGAGCCATTGCTTATCTCTATATCTGTCTCTTATACACATCT